>JBGSID010000056.1:0-21264 GCA_041751895.1 Lysobacteraceae bacterium
CCGGCCACAGGCGATACGCCCAGCCCTCGGCGACACGACCGGCGCGGCCGGCACGCTGGTCGGCGGACGACTGTGCAATGTTGACGACGTCCAACCGCGAGAAGCCGCTGTTCGGGTCGTAGCGCGGCTCACGCGCGAGGCCGCTGTCGATCACCACACGAACGCCGGGGAGGGTGACGCTGGATTCGGCAACATTGGTCGCCAGCACCACACGACGACGGCCATCCTGCGCTGGCTGCAGCACCCGCGACTGTTGTTCGACCGGGAGTTCGCCGTGAAGGGCGAGGGTTTCGGTCTGGGCCTCGTCCAGCGCATGCGCCAGCAAGGCCTGCACCTTGCCGATCTCACGCTGCCCCGGCAGGAACACCAGGATATCGCCCGGATGCTCGGCCAACGCATGCTCGACCGCGCGCTTGACCTGATGTTCGACCGCCTCGTCGCGGCGCGCCGGATAGTGAGCGACCTTTACCGGATAGCTGCGCCCGGCGCTGGACAGGCGCGGCGCATCGAGGAATCCGGCCAGCTTTTCGCCGTCCAGTGTGGCCGACATCACCACGAGGCGCAGGTCTTCGCGAAGGCCCGCCTGCACATCCAAGGCCAACGCCAAACCGAGATCGCCGGCCAGATGCCGCTCGTGGAATTCGTCGAAGAGGATCGCAGCGACAGATTCCAGCATCGGATCGTCCTGCAGCATCCGGGTGAGGATGCCTTCGGTGACCACTTCCACGCGTGTCGCCGCCGAGACCTTGTTCTCGAAGCGTATGCGGTAGCCGACGGTCTCGCCCACCGGCTCGCCCAACTGTTTCGCCATGAACTGCGCGGCGGCGCGCGCGGCCACGCGGCGTGGCTCCAGCATCACGATCTTGCGGCCCTGCAACCAGTCGGCATCCAGCAGGGTCAACGGCACCTGGGTGGTCTTGCCAGCGCCGGGCGGGGCTTCCAGCACCAGGCGCGTTGTGGCCTGCAATGTCCGCCGGATCTCCGGCAAAAGTTCGGCGATGGGAAAGGGGATAGGAAAGGCGTTTGGCGACGTCATGGCATCAGGCTAGCAGCCACGGCAAGTGCGTTCAGTCATGCCGTTCGTCGGCGCATGCGCCCGGATCCGGCATTTCGATGGCGTGATGTCACAAAGCTGGGCTAGATTGCGCCCTCCTTAACGGAGGGAACCTGATCATGTCGCGATTGCTGTCCACGTTGTCCCCCTTGGCCTGTGGCTTGTTGCTCGCATCGAGCGGCGCGCAGGCTGCAGTCTTCATCAACGAATTCCATTACGACGACGCAACCGCCAGCGGCGACGTCGGCGAGCGCATCGAGGTTGTCGCCACCGCAGGCGAAACGCTCAGCAGCTATCGCGTCTATCTCTACAACGGTGCCAGCCCGAATGCGGCCGTCACCTACGACAACGATCTGGTGCCTGCGGGCAGCCTGGTCACCTGCGGCGGCCAGGTCCGCATCGCAACGATCAGCTATGCCACGAACGGCATCCAGAACGGCGCCAACGACGGCTTCGCGCTGGTCGATCCCAACGGCCAGGTCGTGCAGTTCCTGAGCTACGAAGGCACGATCAAGGCCAGCAACGGTCCTGCCGTCGGCCTGACCAGCAGCAATCTGCCGGTCTCGGAAACGGGTTCGACGCCCGCCAACACTTCGCTGCAGCTCGGCGGCAGCGGTACAACCTATGCCAACTTCACCTGGCGCACCTCGGCGACGCAGACCTTCGGCGCCTGCAACAACAGCCAGACGTTCTCCACGACGCCGCCACCGCCGCCGCCGAATCCCGCACCGGTGCTGACGTCTACCACGCCATCCAATGGCGCCAGCGACTTCCCGGCCGCAGGCAATCTCGCTGCAAACTTCAGCGAAGCCGTCATCGCCGGCCCCGGCGCTTTCACGCTGACCTGCGCCACGTCTGGTGATGTCAACATCACCTGGCCGACTTCCACGGCAGCCACCAGCTTCAGCATCTCCACCAACACCGCACTGTCTGCGGGTGAAGCCTGCACCTTCTCGGCTTTCGCAGCGAACATCCGCGATAGCGGCAATGCCCATCCCGCATCGAACACCGTGGTCAATTTCAACATTGCCTCCGGCGGTGGCGGTGGTTCCGGCTACTACGCGCACGTCAATACCAGCAGCCCCTCGCAGCTGCGTTGTTCTCTGCACGAGACGATCAAGGGCCACACCGCGTATCCGTACAGCGGCGGCGGCATCGATACCTGGGCCATCCTGGAAATCGCCGACGAAGATCCGACCAGCGCCAACAAGATCCTCGACGTCTACCGCAACCACAGCTACACCAAGATCTCCAGCCGCGCCGGCACCGGTTCGGGTTTGACCTACAACCGCGAACACACCTGGCCGAAATCGTTGGGCTTCAGCTCCGCAACCGGCAATCTCGGTCTGCCGAACTCGCCGCACACCGATACCCACATGCTGTATCTGTCCGACACCAACTACAACTCGGATCGTGGCAACAGCCCGTATGGCAACTGCAGCGGCTGCACCGAGCGCGCAACCGAAGCGTACAACGGTGCGGGCGGCGGCAGCGGCGTGTACCCGGGCAACTCGAACTGGTTCAGCAGCAGCTATTTCCAGACCTGGGGCAAGCGCAAGGGCGACGTGGCGCGTGCAGTGATGTACATGGCGATCCGCTATGAAGGCGACAAGCATCCGACCACCGGCCAGAACGAACCGGATCTGGAACTGACCGACAACCCGAGCCTGATCGTTGCCACCTCCGGCTCGCCGGCCTACATGGGCCTGATGTCCACGCTGCTCGCCTGGCACCAGGCCGATCCGCCGGATGCCGCCGAACGTGCTCGTGACGAAGTGATCTACAGCTTCCAGGGCAACCGCAACCCCTTCATCGATCATCCGGAATGGGCGACTGCAGCTCTGTTCACCTCAGCCAAGCCGGCAAGCTGCCAGCTGAACTGATAGGATCTACATCGTTGTGATCTGCAAAAAACGCCGGCGAGGAATCGCCGGCGTTTTTCTTTTCTGCAGTCGTACTCGATATCGCCTGCATTGCCGGGAGGCCACTACGCACCCCTTCTGCAAGCTCTGGTCTTATCTAGCCTGCGCTGCATTGGCTGTGTGCAGGCGCAATGAAGATGAGGTCTTCGCTGCCGGCGGTTCTACGAGAATCGCTGGCAATACCGGTCGAAGGCGTGTACTTCCGCCCTCTGCGGTCACCGCATTCACCATTTCACGGATGTCATTGATATCAGGCGCAAGCTTGAAGCGCTGGTCTTTCACCAACAGTACGCCGGCGATACCAGAGCCGTAATCCACCCAAGGCGTGAAACCGAAGGCACCTGGGCTGGAAATCACCAACGCGGGCGCGTCTGGTGTTTTCGCGCTGTCGATCCAGTGGCCGATGCCATAACCGTAACCATCGGTATAGGGCGGGCGCGACAGATTCTGCGTACCGACCGTGCGATCGATCGACATCTTGACCAAAGCGCCGGGGGACAGAAAGACTTTTCCGTTGTAGCGGCCATTGGCGAGCAACATGTCGACGACGTGACCATAGTCTTCCAGCGTACTGCGACCGCCTTCGGCGATACGTGGATTCTGGGTGCGGACATATCCCGTTACCGTGGAGTCGTAGGCATAGTCCGTCATCGTGAGGTTCAATGGCGTCGCGGTTTCATCGATGAAGATGTCGTCCCATGCCTTGCCAGTCGCAATCTCCGCCATCCGCCCGGCCACCTGCATCGAGTTGCCACCATAGGCGAATACTTTTCCCGGCACACCGATCAAGTCGGATTTCAGGATGATATTGGCGCAACTGCCCAAGGTCTGTGTCCGACTGGCCATGCACAGATTGTCGTTGTCCGGCAGGCCGCTGGTATGCGAGAAAAGCTGCACAAGTGTGATCGACTTCTTGTCGTCAGCCACGGTCGGAAAGTACTGCCCGACCGTATCGTTCCAATGCATCTGGCCCTTGTCGACCAGGCGTGCAATGGTCAGGCCGGAGAGCCACTTGCTGCCGGATGCGATCGGAACGCGAGTGTCCACCGTGTAACCACCGAATACACGGCGGTAGATCACATTGCCGGACTTGCTCACACGAAGCGACGCACCATCAAGCGAATGAGCAGGCACTAATGCCTGCATTTCAGCAGTGACGGGTGAAAAATCATAGAGCGGGGCGGCGTGTACGGCGCCGATCATCACGGTGAGAGCGATTGCAGAGAACAGTGGGCGCATCATGATGCATCTTCCTTCATGGGGGAGTGGCGGGAACGGGAAGCGTATCCACACCGATCACGTTGCTGTCGGCGAATGTGTAAACGATTGTTTCCATTTCTGCAATTCGCTGCGTGCTGGACGCATCAACAAGCGGATGCTTGCGTGACATGGCGCGTTGATAGATGACGATCAACGATGTACGTGCGTTGATGAATGTGTAAACGATTGTTTCCATTTTCAGGATCGCGCTGCAATACCCGCGTCGACAGGCTGACGCGGGCTGTGACATCACTTACCGTGAGATGGCGATCAGCGTTGCATGCGCTTCGCCGATGGAGAGACCATCCGCCATGTCGTTTTCTCTACGGTTTGTGAAGGCATCATTGCTTGCACGACTTTCAGGCGCGTGCCGCTGTTTGTTGAGGTCACCACGTTGACCATCGCGCGGATGTCGTTGATGTCATCGACCAGACGGGTATTGAGATCGTCGACGAGAAGTACTCCGGCGATCTGATTCACGCGGTCCACCCAGGGTGTGAAACCGAAAGCACCGGGGCTGGAGACGATCAGTGGCGACGATGGGTCGATCCACTGACCGAGTCCGTAACCGAATCCGGTGGATGTCGGCGGACGCGAGATATCGACAGTGCCGACGGTGCGGTCCAGAGCCATGTATTCGATCGTGACGCGGCTGAGGAAGCGACGGTTCGATGTGCAGGGCAGCAGCAGGGTGTTGTCCAGGCAGCCGTATGCCAACACCATGTCGACCACTTTGCCGTAATCCTCCAACGTACTGCGCACGCCGCCGGCGATCCGCGGATTGTCGGTGCGCACGTAACCTGGTTCGGTGGAAGAGGTCGCGAAGTCGGTGGCGTTCAGCCCGAGCGGCAGGACCATTTCATCGATGAAGATATCGTCCCATGCTTTGCCCGTCGCCAGCTCGGCCATGCGGCCGGCGACCTGCATGGAATTTCCACCATAGGAAAATACCTGGCCCGGCTCACCGATCAGTGGTTGTTGCAGGATACGGTTGGCACAACTGGCGAGAGTGTAGAGCGGGTTGGACATACAGAAATCGTCGCCGCCCGGGAGTGCGCTCGTATGCGAGAACAGTTGCGCCAGCGTGATCGATTGCTTCGATGCTTCGATCGTCTGGAAATATTCGCCCACCGTGTCGCTCCAGCGCATCTGGCCCTTTTCGACCAGCCTGGCAAGTGTTAGCGCGGACAACCACTTGCTTGCCGATGCGATGCGGATGCGTGTGCCCAAGCTGTAGGTGCCGAACGCGCGGCGATAGACCACGTTGCCCTCTTTATTGACGCGTAGCGATGCGCCGTCGAGATTGTTGCTCTGCACGAATGTCTGCATTTCGGCAGTCACGGGTGAAAAGTCGTAGCGTGGCACCGCATGCGCGGCGGTGGTGCCAAGCAGAAAAGTGAACGTCAGCGTGATGATCAGGGTGCGAAACATGTGGGTCTTCCGTGTGGGTGTGTTGACATGAACGTCGGCGCACATTGACGGTTGACGGTATCGGGCGCTTGCCCACGACCAAGTTGTAATGAATTGTTTCTCTCGATGCCGCAACCCATCCGCCATCGAACTGATCTGCGGAAGCGGCTGACGACTCAGTACAATGGCGACCTTGAATCGCACTCGACTCCGTATGACCCTGATCGACATCGGCGCCAACCTCACCCACGACAGCTTCGACCACGACCGCGACGCAGTGCTGCAGCGCGCGCGCGACGCTGGCGTCTCGAAGATGGTGATTACCGGCGCAAGCCGCGAACATTCACCGAAGGCCTTGGCGCTGGCACAACGCTTTCCCGGCGAGTTGTTCGCTACGGCCGGCGTGCATCCACACCATGCGGTGGAATACACCGATGAATGCGATGCCGAAATGCGCGCGCTGCATGAGCACCCTGAAGTGGTCGCAGTGGGCGAATGCGGGCTGGATTACAACCGCGACTTCTCGCCTCGGCCTGCGCAGCGCAAGGCATTCGAACGTCAACTGCAATTGGCTTCCGAGATCGGAAAACCACTGTTTCTTCATCAACGCGATGCACATGAGGATTTCATGGCGATGATGAAGAACTTCGACGGGCGACTCGGCGCGGTCGTGGTGCATTGCTTCACAGGCACACGTGAGGAATTGTTCGATTATCTCGATCAGGATTGGCACATCGGCATCACCGGCTGGCTCTGCGACGAGCGTCGTGGCCTGCATCTGCGTGAGCTGGTGAAGAATATTCCGGCGAACCGGCTGATGATCGAAACCGATGCACCGTATCTGCTGCCGCGCACGGTCAAGCCACAGCCATCGCACCGGCGCAACGAGCCCATGTATCTCGCGCACATCGCGGAAGAAATCGCACGCGACCGCGACGAAGCGGTGGACGCCGTCGCCGCTGCAACCACGGCAACGGCGACGGCTTTTTTTGGACTGGAGAAAGCGCTTCGAGATCAGTGATCTTGAACCGGTTGAATCCAATCAACGATCAGACATCCCTCAATAGGGATTGATTTCACAGTCCGCCAGGCAAGCGTTGTATCTGTTCTGGCAATAGACAGTCGATCCTACAAGCATGCAGTTGTAGTAGGACTCTTTGCAGTCGAACTTGCACGCCCGGTTGTTGCCCGCTGCGAAGCTGTCGCCGCTGAAACCTGCGCCAATACCCGCACTGAGAGCGAGCACCGCAGTCAACAGTATCGTTTTGATTTTCATGTTTTCACCTTTGCTTTTGTAAGCCCTGTTGAAGGTCGGGCTCGGTACCTGCTCTTGACTCACCATGCGTTCTAGGGATCGAAGAGCCCCCATCGCATGCAAGTAAGCGCGAAAGAATGCGGGTCGCTTCGCTCAGCCTTCGCTGGGCATTGCTCTAGGACTTCTTCCCGATTTCAATGAGCGCATCGTGGATCGCCTGCTCGCGAAATCCAGCGATCCGGCGTTCGCCGATATAGATCACCGGGACATAATCGCCACCGCGCTGCTTGAAATCAGCGGCAGATGTCTCCGACTTGTCGACCTGATATTCGGTGAATTTCACGCCCTGCTCGGTGAACAACTGACGTGCCTTGGCGCAATAAGGGCAAGTCGAACTGGCGTACATCACGATCTCAGTACCCGCCTGTGTATACAGCGCGCTGAAATCGCCGGTCTGATATTCAGGTGGCGGGAACATCGTCTGATACAGCGAAGACGCATAAGGGCCACCATAGAGCCCGCAGACGAAACACAAAGGGATCAATACGCATACAAGCAGGCGCTTGAATATCTTGGACATGAGTGGCTCCTGTCGTCTCGAGATGGAATTTTCTGGATACGTGCAACCCGGGCCGATCAGTCATGCCGATGACGAAGGTCTAATCTCTTCAGCGTGATTTGCACCAGAACAGGATCAAAAGAAATCGCGATTCGTAACGATGCATTCGTTGGCCATGCCCGGTAGCCTGTTTCTGCAGCAGCCGCCTGTGTTGACGCTGTCGTTGCGCAGGCCGTCTCCCATGGCCTCCCGTCTCTCTGAACCATCTTCCGACCCACTGCTCCCGGCACGGACTAAATACTAAACCTGCCGGTACACTACGAGCCCCCATGTTGGTCCCGGAGTACGAAATGCCGGTGTTGTTCCGCAGGTCTGTGCTGCTCGCGACGCTCCCGCTGCTGTTGGTCGCCTGTTCTAAAGAAGCGGTACCCGTGGGCGACGACTCCGCCTCAACGTCACCCGGCGCTGCAATGGCAGTCACAGTCGCAACGGTGCGCACACGCGAGATTGCAAAAGGCGTAACGGTTTCCGGCGCAATCGCTCCCGTCGAGGAGATGCTGCTCGGCGTCGAACTCAGCGGCCTGCGTGTGACCGAATTGCGGGTGGATGTCGGCGAGCAGGTTCATCGCGGCCAAGTGCTGCTGGAACTGGATCGACGCATGCTCGACAGCGAGTTGGCGCAGGCCGATGCGGCCTTGCGTGAAGCCGAAGCCGGCGCGGCACTGGCCCGCGCCAATCTTGCTCGTGGACAGAATCTGGCCAAGGACCGTTTCATCAGTGCAACGCAGTTGGACGAACTGCGGGCCGCACGTACGCAAAGTGAAGCGCGGGCCGGTACTGCACGCGCGATCCGCGACAGCGCGGCCCTGCGCCGCAGTTTCACGGAACTGCGGGCGCCGGCCAACGGCATCATCTCGAAACGTCTGGTGCAGCCCGGTCAGGTCGTGGCCAGCGGTGGCGAACTGCTTCGCATGATCAAGGACGGCCGCCTGGAATGGCGTGCCGAACTGCCGGTCGCGCAGCTGACTTCGATCAAACCGGGCGACAGCATCGAACTCATCACCGCTAACGGAACGCCTGTGCCAGGCCGCGTGCGCGCGGTCAGTCCCGGCGTGGATACCGCCACGCGGACCGGCACGGTCTACGCCGACCTGCCCGCTCCCGCAGGACTGGCGACCGGCACCTACCTTGAGGGTCGCATCCATACCAGCCTCGCCCAGGCAACGACTGCACCTGCGGCGGCTGTCGTGCTGCGCGACGGCTTTCCGACCTTGTTCGTGATCGGACGGGACGGGCTCGCACATGCGACGCGTGTCCGTACAGGCGCGAAAGTGGACCAGGACATCGAATTGCTCGACGGCCCCAGGATCGGCGAACAGGTGGTGGTGACCGGCGCGGGCTTCCTCGCCGACGGCGACAAGGTCCGGGTCGTGCCTTCGGCTGACGCCGCATCGAGCAAAACACCATGAGCGGCGGCGGCAATCTGTCGTCATGGGCGATCAAGCGGCCGCTGCCCGCGCTGATGCTGTTCTTCGTGTTGTGTGTCGCCGGCCTGTGGGGCTTCCATAGCCTGCCGGTCGCGCGCTTCCCCGATGTGTCGTTTCCGAGGACCACGGTCACGGTGGTCCAGCCCGGCGCATCGCCGTCGCAACTTGAAGCGGAAGTCACGCGGCGGATCGAGGATTCCGTGGCGACCGTTCCCAATGTCAAACGCGTCTCTTCGTCGATCACCGAAGGCGTGAGCACCACAATGATCGAATTCATGATCGATACCGATCTGGCGACGGCGCTCGACGATACCCGCGATGCCGTGACCCGGATCCGCACTGATCTCCCCCAGGACATCCAGGAGCCGGTGATCGGCAAAGTGGATATCGGCGGTGCGTTGCAGACCTACGCCGTTTCGGCGCCGGGCATGACCGCCGACGAATTGTCCTGGTTCATCGACCATGACGTCGCACGCACGCTCTACGGCGTGAAAGGCGTGGCCATGGTCACGCGTATCGGTGGCATCGAGCGCCAGGTCCGTGTCGATCTCGACCCGAATGCGCTTCTGGCCTGGGGCATCACTGCGGGTGAGGTGTCGCAGCAACTGGCACGGATCCAGGTGGAACGCGCGGGCGGCAAAAGCGAAGTCGGCGGCGAGCAACAGACCATCCGCGCCATCGGCACGGTCGGGGATGCGCAGCAGTTGCGCGACTACAGCATCAGTCTGCCCGACGGCCGTTCCGTGCGTTTGTCAGCGATCGCGGATGTCCATGACGGTGCCGCCGACCTCACCCAGGTCGCACTGCTCGACGGCAAAACGACGGTCGGATTTTCGCTTTCGCGCACCCGGAAATCCGATGAACTTGCGGTCTCGGAAGCGGTGCAACACGCGCTGGAGACGCTGCAGAACACACGCCGGGATGTGGAGTTCCGGATCGTCACCAATATGGTCGAAGACACCGAACGTTCTTATCGTTCATCGATGACCATGCTGTGGGAAGGCGGCTTGCTCGCCCTGCTGGTGGTGTGGTGGTTCCTGCGCGACTGGCGCGCGACCTGGGTTTCGGCCGTGGCATTGCCGCTGTCGATCATTCCGACCTTCGCTGTGCTCGCCCTGCTCGGTTTCAGCCTGAACATCATCACCCTGCTGGCGCTGGCAGTGGTGGTCGGCATCCTCGTTGATGACGCCATCGTCGAAATCGAAAATATCGTCCGCCACCTCGGCATGGGCAAATCCCCGCTGGATGCGGCGCGCGATGCCGCCGACGAAATCGGCACGGCAGTGATCGCGACCTCGGCGACGCTCGCCGCTGTCTTCGTGCCGGTGGCGTTCATGCCGGGCATCGGCGGAAAATTCTTCCGTGAATTCGGGTGGACCGCCGCCACCGCCGTCTTGTTCTCGCTGCTGGTCGCACGGCTGCTGACGCCGATGATGGCCGCCTACCTGCTCAAACCGCATCCGGCTCCCGCTGGCGAGAGCGCGCTGATGCGCCGCTATCTGGGTTGGGTGGACAGCTCATTGCGCCATCGCTGGCGGACGCTCATGGCCGCGCTGGCGCTGTTCATCGCGTCGCTGGCGCTGGTGCCGTTCATTCCGACCACCTTTATTCCGTTCACGGATATGGGCCGCAGCAATCTCAGCATCGAATTGCCGCCCGGTACGCAGATCGAACAGACCATGGCGGTCGCGGAACAGGCACGGTTGAAACTCAAGCGCATCCCGGAGCTGGAACAGGTCTTCACCATGGTCGGCAGCGTGTTGAACCTCGGCGATCCAGGCACCACGGGCGTGGGCGAAACGCGCAAAGCGACACTCGTACTGGATTGGGGGCGAGCCAGCGGGCGCAAGCGCGGCCAGAAGGCACTCGAACAGGCAGCGCGCGACCTGCTCGCCGACCTACCGGGCGTCAAGATCAGCTATGTCAGCTCGGAACCCGGCGAGATGATGCAGCTGGTGCTGTCCGGCGACGACCCGCGCACACTCGAAGCCACCGCGTCGGCGATCGAACATGATCTGCGTGCGATTCCCGGCCTGGGCGGTGTGTCGTCATCGGCGTCTCTGCTGCGCCCGGAACTGCAGATCGTGCCCGACTCCGCGCGCGCTGCGGACCTCGGCGTCGCCACGGCGGACATTGCTGAGGCCACCCGCATCGCCACCAGCGGCGACTACACCCAGCGTCTGGCGAAGTTGAATCTGCCCGATCGCCAGATTCCGATCCGCGTCGGTTTTTCCCGCGTCGCGCTCACCGACCCTGCGCTGCTCGGGCAGCTGCTGGTGCGCGGCAAGAACGGACCCGTGCCGCTCGCTGCGGTGGCGGAGCTGCGCGATGGCAGCGGCCCTTCGGTGATTTCGCGCTATCAGCGTCAACGCAACATCACCCTGATCGCGGAACTCAACGGCCGCGCACTGGGCGACGTGATGTCCGAGGTCCAGGCGATGCCCTCGGTGAAACAACTGCCGACCGGCGTGCAGTTCCTCAACGCCGGTGACAGCGAGGTGTTCGTCGAACTGTTCATCGGTTTCGCGATGGCGATGCTTGCCGGCATCGTCTGCATCTACATGGTGCTGTTGCTGCTGTTCAATCACGCCATCCAGCCACTGACCATCCTCACCGCAGTGCCGCTGTGCGCTGGCGGTGCCTTCGGTGCGCTGCTGCTGAGCGGAAACATGCTGTCGCTACCGGCGCTGATCGGCCTGCTGATGCTGATCGGCGTCGCCACCAAGAACTCGATCCTGCTGGTCGACTATGCGGTGATGGCCGAGGACGAACACGGCCTGTCGCAGCATGAAGCCCTGATCGACGCCTGTCGCAAACGCGCCCGTCCGGTGATCATGACCACGCTGGCGATGGGTGCCGGCATGTTGCCGCTGGCGCTCGGTTTTTCCAGCGATTCCAGCTTCCGCGCGCCGATGGCGTGGGCGGTGATCGGCGGCCTGATCACCTCGACCCTGCTCAGCCTGATCGTGATTCCGGCGGCATACTCGGTGCTGCACGATCTGGGGCAGTGGATCGCACGCTGGTTCCGGCGGGGCGGCGGCGGGGCAATCGTCACCGACACACACGGCTGAGATGGAGCGGCGGTTCTGGTCTCCGGGGCAAGCGCCCCGGAGATGATGGACCCGGATCCGGTCAACGCACCGTGTTTTCGCGCGCGTCCTTGTCCTTGCCGCCGAACAGTTTCCGCACGAAAGCGAACAGGCCGACGAACAGGAACACGATGAATTTCTTGCCGGCGATCAGCAGCACGCCGAGCTTGGCAAGCAGGCCCGTCTTGGCCGCGATACCGCCACCGATCAGCGCCGCAATGCCGTAGCCGGCGAGCTTGTCGCTGCTGGCATCGTAATCGGCGTAGCGCGCGCCGCTGTCGAATTCGGCCATCGGCAACAACTGCTGCATGCCCGACTGCACCTGACTGAGCTGCGACATGCCGGCAACCGCATTCAGGCTGACATAGCCACGACGGCCAAGCACGCGCACGTCGTAGTTGAGCGTGTGTTGTTCGCCGCCCTTGAAGGCGATCTCCTTCGCCCAGTACAACTTCTTGCTGGCAGCGTCATAGCGTGGCGGCACTGCCCAGCCGATCAGATCGATGGCTTCGTAACCGGCTTCCTTGCGAGCCGTATTCTCTTCCTTCGTGGCGTCTTTCAACTCGGCGAGCAGCGCGTTGTAGTCGGTCTTGGCAGCGTCTTCGTCGCTGACATAGCCCTCGTCGGAATAGGTGACCACCACGGCCCAGGACTGCTCGCTGTCCAGCGGTGTTGCCGTGGGCACGACCATCCCGAGGATGCTGTCGTCAGGCGGATTGCCCCACAGCTCTTCCAGGACGCGACGGGCATCGGTCTTTTCGAGATAGTGGAATTGCGAACCCAACCGGAAGCGGACTTCGGCTTCCGGAACAGCAATCTCACCGCTGCGGAACTTCAAGGAATCGATGAACGCCTTCAGCTTGGCGGCCCCGTCGTCCGGCGCCTGCGCGGACACGAGAGAAGCGAACGACAGTGCGACGGCCGCGAGCGCGGCCCATCCGAATTTTTTCAGCATGGTGATCCCCGTTGATATTTGCGTTGTCGGGCGTCCCCACGCCCATGACAGAAGTGTGCCGCGCGTGGCCATCAAATGCCAGAAACAACGCCGGAAACGTCTCAGTAGACCGCCAACTCTCCGCAACCGCGCAATGCGTTTTCACCCTGCACGACAACGACGACACGCTGCGGATGCGCGAGACCGGTGGCATCGATGCAGGCTTCGGTGACGATATCGACACGGATCGTTTTCGTGCCCTTGCCGGTGTCCAAAGTACCTTCCAACGTGATCGGCGCGCCGTGCGACGGACCAGGCGTGCCGCGATAGACCAGCATGCCTTCACCAGCACGGCTGCCGTTGTCCCAGAGCAGGTTCACGCGATGCCGCATCTCGCCTTCGCTCTGGATGTCGATCTTGAAATCAGCGCCCGCGCCCATGAACGCGGGGACCGGGCTGACCGAACCGACCATGCTGGCAGCAATCTTGCCGGAGGCACCCGGCGGCGGCCCGGACTGTGCGACTTCGGTTGCCACAGGTTCTGTAGGCGCGGCGTCTGTAGGCGCGGCGTCTGTCGGCGGTGTAGCGGTACAGGCGGCAAGCGCAAAACTTGCTGCCAAAGCCAGAATGCCGATGTTGTCGTGAGTACGCATGGGTCGTTTCCTGTGCTGGGTCGCATGGTCTGAAGACACATGATGTCAACGCGTCGCTATTACGACCGGGGTTCACCGGCAATGTTCAACTACGCAGCCCGACACCGCGCTTCAGCAGCCACAGCCCAAGACCACCGAGCACCACGACGAAGCCGAGCATCAACGTGTACGCCAGCCAGAGGGGCACATCGGAGACGCCAAGCAGTCCGTAGCGGAACGCGTTGACCATGTAGAAGATCGGATTGAGGTGCGTCGCAGCTTCGGCCCACGGCGGCAGCAGCTTTACCGAATAGAACACGCCGCCCAGATAGGTCAGCGGGGTGAGGATGAAGGTCGGCACGATCGCGATGTCGTCGAACTTCTTGGCATACACCGCATTGACGAAGCCGGCGAGGGCGAAGATGGTCGCACCCAGAATCACCGTGCTCAGCGTGACCAGTGGATGCGGTACGCGCACCTTGGTAAAGAACATCGCGATGGCCAGCACGATCGCGCCGACCAGCAACCCGCGAAGCACTGCGCCCGCGACGTAACCGCCGAGGATCACCCACGACGGCATCGGGCTGACCAGCAGTTCTTCGACATGGCGGCCGAACTTGGCGCCGAAGAAGCTCGACGAGATATTGCCGTAACTGTTCTGGATGATGCTCATCATCACCAGGCCGGGGACGATGAAGTCCATGTACTTGATGCCATCCATGGTGCCGACGCGCGAACCGATCAGGCCACCGAAGATCAGGAAATACAGGGTCATGGTGATCGCGGGCGGCACCAGTGTCTGGCCCCAGATGCGCAGGATCCGCGCAACCTCACGACGGGCGATGGTGTACAGCGCAGTGCGGTGTTGCTGGCCGACGCTCACGGATGGGTTGCTCATGCCGCGGCCTCCTGTGGTTTGGCCGATTGCCTGGCCAAGTCGCCGTCGCCGGTGAGTCGCACGAACAGTTCTTCCAGCCGGTTGGTCTTGGTGCGCATCGACCGCACGCGGATGCCGGCGGCATCCAGCGCAGCGAACACCTGGTTCAATTCCATCGCCCTCGGCTTTTCAATATCGATGGTGTGCGCGTCTTCGGCCAGCAGCGTCGCGCCAGGAATCTCCGGCAAGACGGCCGGCAATGTGTTTTCGATATCCAGCAGGAAGCCTTCGACATCGAGTTTGGCGAGCAACGCCTTCATCGGGCCCTGTTCAACGATCCGGCCCTTGTCGATGATCGCGAGGTTGCGACAGAGGTTTTCGGCTTCTTCCAGATAGTGCGTGGTGAGGATGATCGTGGTGCCGGCCGCGTTGATCTCTTTCAGCGTCTTCCACATGCCACGGCGGATTTCGATATCCACGCCGGCCGTGGGCTCATCCAGGATCAGCAGTCGCGGGCTGGTCATCATCGCGCGGGCGATCATCAGCCTGCGCTTCATGCCGCCGGAGAGCGTGCGGCTCATCTTGTCGGCCTTGTCCCAGAGCTGCGCTTCCTTCAGCACGCGTTCGGCACGTTCGCATGCAATCGCGCGCGGTACGCCGTAGAAGCCGGCGTAATTGACGCAGATGTCGAACGGTTTCTCGAACATGTTGAAGTTGATTTCCTGCGGCACCAGGCCGATCAGGCGCATCGCTGCATCACGGTTGGCAGCGATGTCGACGCCGAAGATACGGACGTCGCCGGACGTCTTGTTGACCAGCGAACTGGTGACGCCGATCAGTGTGGATTTGCCGGCGCCGTTGGGGCCGAGCAGGGCATAGAAATCGCCTGGCGAGACATCGAGCGAAACGCCTTTCAGGGCTTCGACGCCATTGTCGTAGGTCTTGCGCAGGTCGCGGATCGAAAGCGCCGGCACGTTGGCGCCGGAGGCTTGTGCGGGATCGGAAGCGGGAGTCATCGAGTGTCCTTGCCGCCGCAGGCAGAGGGATCGGGGCGGCGTTGCCGTTAGTATAGGCGGCCGCACCGGCCGATCTTGGCAATATGTGCCGGCAACACTCCTTTCCACAGGCCTCCACTTCGTGCCCGCCCATTTCCCTCTCAAACTCATCGGACGCCGGATGTTGGCGCCCTCTGTCGCCCACCTGAGCTTCGTCCGTGACGATGGCGAACCGCTGGATTACATCCCCGGCCAGTTCGTGCAGGTGCATTTCCAGTACACGGACGGTACGGCGACCAAGCGCAGTTATTCGCTGGCGGCCCGGCACGAGCATGCACTCGGCCCGGACGACACCGTCGAGATCGCGGTGAGTTATGTGACCGGCGGCGCGGCAACCGCGCTGTTCGACAGCCTGGAGATCGGCGGTTCCATCACTGCCAGCGGCCCCTATGGCCGGTTCTGTCTGATGCCGGCCGACACCAATCGCCGTTATCTGCTGATCGGCACCGGCACCGGCGTGACCCCGTACCGGGCGATGTTGCCGCAATTGGCTGCGCAGATCGCTGACCGTGGCATCGAAGTGATCCTGCTGTTCGGCGCACGCACCGAGGAAGAGTTGCTGTACGGCGACGAATTCCGCGCATTCGCGAACGAACATCCGAATTTCCGGTTCGTGCCTTGCTTCTCGCGCGAGCTGCCTGCAGCGGACTCGCCGCATGCCCACGCCGATGTGCGCAAGGGTTATGTGCAGGATCAGCTGGCCGAATTCGCACCACAGGCCGAGAGCGACATCGCCTATCTCTGCGGCAACCCGAACATGGTCGACGCCTGTTTCGAGGTGCTGAAAGGCCACGGTCTGCCGGTACCGCAGATCCGTCGCGAGAAATACGTCAGCAGCAAATAACGCCTGGCCGCTGCGCAGCGGCCAGGCCGTGCCGCACACAGAAATGTCAAGCTCGCTTGACATTTCGAGCGGTGCGCCGCACCCTACCTGTCAAGTTGACTTGACAGGTAAACGCGCATCCATGCATACCAAGACCTCCCTCCTGCTACGCGACTGTTTTTTTGCTGCAGTCGCCTATATCGCAACCACCTGGGCCTGCATGTGGTTGTTGAATGGCCCGCTTTCGAATGCATCGCTGGTGCTACGGGGGCTGGTCAGTGTGATTCCGTTGCTGGCGATCGGTCTGTCCACGCGTGCCGCCGTCCGCCTGGTCCTGGCCGGTGATGAGATGCAGAGGCGCATCGATCTGGAAGCAATCGCGATCGCCAGTCTGACGGTCGGCTTCTCGGCCCTGACCTTGAGCCTGCTGTCCGCTGCGGATGTGGTCGCGCTTTCCGGACAGCGCGCCCTGGCTTTCATCTTTCCCGGACTCTGCTGCGCTTACGTCGCGGCGCGGGTGTGGATCAGGCGCCGCTACGCATGAACAGCCGTCTCCGTGAACTGCGTGAGCAACGCGGCTGGTCGCAGGCGCGGCTGGCCGAATCCCTGGGCGTGTCCCGGCAGACCATCAACGCCATCGAAACTGGCAAATACGACCCGAGCCTGCCGTTGGCCTTCGATATCTCACGCGAATTCGCGCTGCCGATCGAGGCGATCTTCTTCCCGGGCGACGCGCAATGAACCCAGCCAGACATTCCACCCACGCTGGCCGATCCGGTCACATCCGCCTGCCAGCGTCGTCCTGTCTATCGACACACGTATTTCATCCACTCCGCGAATACATCCCGTTCCGAGGCCACATCATGTTGAAACCTCTTCTCCTGTCCTCGCTCGCACTGGCTCTCGCCGCCTGCGGCGCACAGACCGACAAGACCACCGTACCGAAGACGGACGCCAACGGCGATCTGCGTTATGGCGATCTGGTGTTCAAACCCTGCTCGCTCGGCGGCGATCGCGGCATGGGCGGTGTGGAAGCGCAGTGCGCCACGCTGTCGGCACCGGAAAATCACGATGCCCCCAATGGCCGCAGGATCAACCTCGCCGTGGCGATGATCCCCGCCAAGAATCAGACGCAGTCCGATCCTGTGGTGATCATCGCCGGTGGTCCCGGGCAATCGATCCTCGAAAGTTATCCGCAGCTCGACCCCGCGCTGGATGATGTACACCGCAGCCGGAACATCCTGCTGATGGATGCTCGCGGCACCGGCGGTTCGCATCTGCTGCAGTGCGAAGAACTGATCTCACTCGACGACAATGTCGAAACCAGCGACAACCTGACGCAGCTGCGCACACTCACCGAACGTTGCCGCGACCGCTTGTCGAAGGATGCCGATCTGCGTTTCTACACCACGGGCGACCATATCCGTGATCTCGATCTGCTGCGCCAGCGCATTGGCGTGGACAAACTTAATCTCGCCGGCATTTCCTACGGCACACGCGTCGCCCAGCAATACGCCGCGCATTACCCGACACACACGCGGACGGTCACGCTCGATTCGATCGCACCCAATACGTTGGTGCTGGGCCAGGAACACGCTCAGAATCTCGACGCGGCACTGAAGCACCTGTTCGCACACTGCGTGGCTGACAAGGCCTGTAAACAGCAGCTTGGCGATCCGGCCAAACTGCTGACCGAAGTCCGCGCCAAGCTGGAAGCCGGTGGTCTGCCGGCGGTGCGTTACCGTGACCAGAACAGCGGCGAATGGCATGAAGCCGTACCGACCTTCGGACATCTCGGCGCGTTGCTGCGGATGTACGCCTACCGCCCGGAATCGGCGTCGTTGCTGCCACTGATCCTGCACGATGCCTCGCAGGGCCGTTACGAATCCCTGTTGTCGCAGGCACGCAGCCTCAGCGGTGATCTTGGCGATGCCATGGCGGTCGGCATGAGCCTGTCCGTGTCGTGCAGCGAGGACCCTGAGATCCATGTCCGTCCCGAAGACGAGAACACGATCTTCGGTAACGAATTCTCGAAATACATGATCGAGCAATGCAAGGTGTGGCCGAAGGGCAAGCGCGCTGCCGATTTCCGCAAGCCGTTGTCCGGTGACGTTCCTGTGCTGGCGATCAGCGGTGAATTCGACCCGGTCACGCCCTCGCGCTATGGCGAAGAAGTCGTGAAAACCCTGCCCAATGGCCGGCTGCTGATCCTGCCCGGCCAAGGTCACAGCGTATTGACCACCGGCTGCATGCCGAAACTGTTCGCACAGTTCATCGAAACCGCCAATGCGAAGGACATCGATGCGAGCTGCCTGAAACGTCTGAAGCCGACGCCGCCGTTCGCTGGCTATTACGGATGGGAGCCGTGATGTCGTTCTTTTCACGCTGGCCCTTGGCCAACGGAAAAACGACGTTCAAGACGCGGGCTTTTCTCACTTCATTCCTACTCTCTCTTCACGGGGTTCTCCCATGATCGATGTCCAGAATCTACACAAATCGTTCAAGACCAAGACCGGTCTTGTACAAGCCGTCAGCGGCGTGAGTTTCAGCGCGCAGGACGGCGAAATCACCGGTCTGCTCGGCCCCAACGGTGCCGGCAAGACCACCACCCTGCGCATGCTCTACACGTTGATGTCGCCCGATCAGGGCAAGGTCACCGTCGACGGCATCGATATCCAGAAGGATGCGACCGCTGTGCGCCAGCGTCTGGGCGTGTTGCCCGACGCACGTGGCGTGTACAAGCGCCTCACCGCACGCGAGAACATCGCCTACTTCGGCGAACTGCATGGTCTTGATTCGGCAACGATCGCATCGCGCACCGCGCGACTGGCGGAAACGCTGGGCATGGAGGATTTTCTCGACCGCCGCACCGAAGGATTTTCGCAAGGGCAGCGCACCAAGACCGCGATCGCACGTGCACTGGTGCACGACCCGAAGAATGTGATTCTGGACGAACCGACCAACGGCCTCGACGTGATGACCACGCGTGGCCTGCGCAATTTCCTGCTGCAGTTGCGTGCCGAAGGTCGTTGCGTGATTTTCTCCAGCCACATCATGCAGGAAGTGGCCGCTCTTTGTGATCGCATCGTCATCATCGCTGGCGGTGAAGTGAAAGCTATCGGTACGCCCGACGAACTGCGCGCGCGCACCGGCGACGAAAACCTCGAAGACGCCTTCGTCAAATTGATCGGCTCGGAGGAGGGCCTGCTCGCATGAAGATCTTCATGACTGTGCTCCGCAAGGAGCTGCGCGACTTCGCCCGCGACCGGCGTACCTTTCTGATGGCGCTGCTGCTCGGCCCGCTGGTCTATCCGCTGCTGATGCTGGGCATGGGCAAGCTGATGGAAGCACGGGTCAGCACGCAACTCGAAAAACCGCTGGAAATCCCGATTATCGGCGCCGAAAACGCACCCAATCTGGTCGCTTGGCTCGCAACCCAGGATATCCACATCAAAAAAAATCCGCCAAAGGATCTGGTCGCGGCGATCCGCAATCAGGACGAGGATGTCGCCTTGGTGATCGCACCGAACTTCGGTGAGGAATGGCGTGAAAGCCGGCCGGCCAAGGTCGAGATCGTGTCCGACACCACGCGCACCAACGCAGAAGTGCCGGTGGAGCGCCTGCGTACGGCGCTCATTGGCTACAGCCGGCAAATGGGCGCACTGCGACTGATGACGCGAGGCGTGAATCCGATGATGTCGCAGGCCGTCGGTGTGACCCAACGCGACGTCGCCACACCGGAAGCGAAACAGGGCCGATTGCTGTCCTTCATCCTGCCGCTGATCCTGGTGCTCTTTGCCTTCATCGGCGGTGCGAATCTGACCATGGACGTGACTGCAGGCGAGCGCGAACGGCAATCGCTGGAGCCGCTGTTGGCAACACCGGTGTCGCGCGCGACGCTGGTCAGCGGCAAGATGGCGGCGGCGGCGTTGATCGGCATCGTTTCGGTGGTGCTGACGCTGCTCTCGTTCAAACTCAGCGCGGCGCTGTCGTCCAGCGCGATGGCGCGGTCCTTGGACGTGTCGTTCCTCGCCATCGCCAAGATGATGCTGATCCTGGCGCCGCTGGTGCTGATCGGCACCGCGCTGTTGACCTACATCGCTGCGGGCGCCAAGAGCATGAAAGAGGCGCAGAGCCATCTGGTCTGGATGATGTTCCTGCCGATGCTGCCGGCCTATGCGCTGATGGCGTATCCGTTGAAAGATCAGGATCTGTGGCAATACGCGGTGCCGTTCCTGTCGCAGAACCAGATGCTGGTGAAAGCTTCGCGGGGCGAGAACGCTTCACCGGAACAATGGGCTATCTATCTGGCCTGTGCGGTCGCATTGGCGGCGGTGTTGTGGCTGGCGGCGATCTGGCGCTATCGCCAGGAGAAGCTCGCGATTTCCGCATAAAACCGCATCGCAGACATGAAAAAGCCCGACCTCAGTGCCGGGTTTTTTTTGTTTCCGATGCTGTCGTTGTCGATGCCGTTCTTGTCGATGTGGTCGTTGGTGGTCTGCCGACGATGCCGTTGATGATCACGTTGCACATATGAAAACAGCCCGGAGCGATCCGGGCTGTTTTCACACTCATCGAGCGGGTCTCGACGACAGATCAATCCGCAAACGTGAAGATCAACCGCCGGGTTTGAAGCCGATCGTACGACGCGTGGTGACTTCTGCGGCGACCGGTTGGAAGCGCCAGCGCTTGACCGCCGCCACCGCTTCACGATCGAACACACGCGGCGGATTGCCGCGCACGACGCGGGCAGTGCTCACCGAGCCATCGGTCGACACCGTGAACTCGACCAGTACTTCACCAGAGGTACCGGCGCGGAGTGCATCCGGCGGGTACTTCGGCGGCGGGGTGCTGATGGCGCGGAGATCATTCGCACTGGCGGTCGCGGGCTTCTGCTGCGCGGCACG
>JBGSID010000057.1:0-1607 GCA_041751895.1 Lysobacteraceae bacterium
TCGGACGCCTGATGCTGCAGTGCACCTCGGGCTTTCGGCCCGCACACTCGAAAAGCACCGCTGTTTCGGGACGGGGCCGGTCTATCGCAAGCTCGGTGGCCGGATCGTCTATGCTGTGACGGATCTCGACGCATGGGCAGAGCAAGGGTTGCGGCGGTCAACCAGCGATCCCGGCAAAGGCATCGTCCACCCAGCCAAGCGTCTTGATGGCTAATCGATGCCATCGAAGCGTCAGGCATAGACCCCTGCGATGTTGCTCCGGAACATTGGCGACACATACACAACAGGATTGCGGGCCGACTTACTCCGCGTGATTACACCCCCGCGCGGCACCAAGCCTGGCTCCAGCGCAAGGCACTTCTGCCATGAAGCGGCGCAGCATAATATTTGCAGCCATCGTCGGTTGCGCAACGCTATCGACGTTGGCCGTGCCAGTCGCGCGCTTCGCGGTGTGGAATGCGACCGCCTCGGTCCCCACAGGTCTCTACGCCATCCGCGGCACGGCGAGCCTACATGTCGGAGAGCGAGTCGCCATTGAGCCGCCGCCCGAACTGCGCCGACTGCTCGCCGAGCGGCGTTACCTCCCGACACGCGTCCCGCTGCTGAAGCGCATCGCGGCTGTACGCGGCCAGCGCGTCTGCCGAGATGCATTGAGCATCACGATCGACGGCCAATATGTCGGCGCGGCGCGTCCGCGGGACCGTCTGGGGCGCCCATTGCCGACGTGGGCGGGCTGCCATGTGCTTCGCACCGGCGAGCTATTCGTGATGAACCCGGCAGCGCCCAGCAGTTTCGACGGGCGCTATTTCGGCGTCCTGCGTCTGACCCATGTCATTGGTCGCGCGGCCCCAGTCTGGACCGATGAAGCGGGCGATGGCGACCATGTCTGGTTCGCCGACCCGCGCGCCTCCGACACTTCCTTACGCTCAACCCAAGGAGATTGAACCCATGCGTATCGGAACTTTTCGTGCCGCTCGTTGCGGCTACAGCGGGCAACTGCAGACGCTGTCGCTTAGCATTGAGATCTCACTCGTCCCGGCAGACCCATCGGACAGTGACAACGCTCCGGACTTCCGTGTGGTTGCTGGCGAAGATGCGGACGCGCGCGAAATCGGCGCAGGCTGGAAGCATGTCGGGGAGAAAGCGGGCGAATATGTCAGCGTGCAGATCGATGATCCCTCATTCGTGCAGCCGCTGCGGGCCAACCTGTTCAAGGGCGATGACAACGGCCATTTTTTGGTGTGGTCGCGTCCCGCGCGGCGCGAAAAGGCGAACTGAGCCATGCAGCTACGCCGCCTGGGCTTCGCCACGTGGGCTGCGCTCGCTATGTTCGGTGCCGCGCCTGCCTTTGGGCAGGACACTGCCGAACCGGCAGTGCCGCGCACCGTCGACATTGCAGCGCACGTGGCTGAGGCATCGCTGCGGTTCGGCATCCCGGAGCAATGGATCTATGCGGTCATGCGGGCCGAGAGCGCCGGCCGGATTGGCGCGGTATCGTCGGCCGGAGCGATGGGGCTGATGCAGCTCATGCCCGGAACCTGGGCGCGCCAGCGCGCCCGTTTCCGTCTCGGCAGCGACCCGTTCGACCCGCGCGACAACATCTTGGC
>JBGSID010000058.1:0-6405 GCA_041751895.1 Lysobacteraceae bacterium
GACCTCTCGGCAGAGGGCCGGGTGATCTCGGCCAACAGCCCGACGCTCTACACCATTGCTGCCGGCACCGTGACGCTGCAGGTGGTCGCCGGCGATGTCGTCAAACAAGGACAGACGCTCGCCGAGATCGACAGCCCGGAGCTGCGCAGCCGGCTGGCACAGGAAGCCTCCACCCTCGCCAGTCTGGAAGCGGAAGCCAGCCGCGCCGGGCTGGACGCGGAACTCGTCCGCGCCAATGCGCGCAAGCTGCTCGATCAGGCAATGATCGACCAGACCGCCGCGCAGCGCGATCTCGAACGCAATCGTCGCGCCTTCGAAGGCGGTGCGGTCGCACAGATCGACGTCGCCCGCGCCCAGGATGCCTTGAAGAAGGCCGAACTCAGTCTCGCGGCGGCGCGTCAGGAATCCGTGCTGCAGGGGCGTGGCGCCGGGCTCGATACCCACAACAAACATCTGCAGGCCGATCGCCAGCGTTCGGCAGTCGCAGAACTGCAGCGCCAAGTGGATGCCCTGACCCTGCGCGCACCGTTCGATGGTCAGGTCGGTCAGCTGATGATCGCCCAGCGCGCGAACGTCGCGGCGAATGCTGCGGTCCTCAGCCTGGTCGATCTGACCGTGTTCGAGGTCGAGATCAAGGTGCCGGAGAGCTTCGCCCGCGATCTCGGCATCGGCATCCCGGCAGAAGTGACAGCGAACGGCACGGTCTTCGCCGCCGCGATCTCGGCGGTTTCACCCGAAGTGGTGAACGGCGAAGTGGCTGCGCGTATCCGTTTCAAGGACAAACAGCCGCCGGACCTGCGCCAGAACCAGCGTTTGAGCACGCGCATCGTGCTCGATACCCGCCGTAATGTGTTGATGGTCGAACGCGGCCCCTTCATCGAACAGGGTGGCGGCCAGTCCGCCTATGTCATGGACGACGGCATCGCCGTCAGGCGCCACATGCGTACCGGCGTCAGCAGTCTGAGCGCGGTGGAAATCCTCGACGGCGCGAACGTCGGTGACCGTGTCGTGGTCTCCGGCAGCGACCAGTTCGGCGATGCCGAGCGTGTCCGTATCTCGGGAGAGTGACCATGACCATGTTTGTCGAACCCATCCGTATCGAAACCCCCGACCCGGACTATGCGCCGCTCGATTTCGATCCGGAGCCGTTGCCGCACGACCTGCACTGGTCGGCGCAGGCATTGAGCGATGCCGTGCAAACGCCGGGATCGACAGCACACCGGACCGTCTCCGCATCTTCAACACAAGACGCTACTGCCTGTCGGCCGACATCGCACAGGCGTTTTCGGATCCTGCCGGCACTGCGGACGTTCTTCCGCATCGGTCGATAAGCCCCCATCCGGCGCCTCGCGCCGCCCTCTCCCGCCTGCGGGAGAACACAAACACATCATCCATACCCGGAGCCGCCCATGTTGCACATGCAGAATGTTTCCAAGGTCTACCGGACCGAGCTGGTCGAAACCCACGCGCTGCGCGCGCTCGACCTGCATGTGCGCGAAGGCGAATTCGTGGCGGTCACCGGACCGTCCGGCTCGGGCAAGACCACGTTCCTCAACATTGCCGGCCTGCTCGAAGAATTCACGAGCGGCACGTATCTGCTCGACGGCGAAGACGTCAGCAAGCTCGGCGACGATGCACGCTCGAAGCTGCGCAACCGCAAGATCGGCTTCATCTTCCAGAGCTTCAATCTGATTCCCGACCTGAATCTGTTCGACAACGTCGATGCACCGCTGCGCTATCGCGGCATGCGGGCCTCGGAACGCCGCCAGCGCATCGAGGAATCATTGGCCCGTGTCGGTCTCGGCTCGCGCATGAAGCACTACCCGTCCGAGCTGTCCGGCGGACAGCAACAGCGTGCCGCCATCGCGCGCGCGCTCGCGGGCAGTCCACGCCTGCTGCTCGCCGACGAACCCACCGGCAATCTCGATTCGCAGATGGCCCGCAGCGTCATGGAACTGCTCGAAGAGATCAACGGCAAAGGCACCACCATCGTCATGGTGACCCACGACCCCGAGCTGGCCGCGCGCGCGCAGCGCAACGTGCATATCGTCGACGGCATGGTCACCGACCTGCACAACGAGCCTAGCCTGTTGCGCACCGCGAACGCCGCCACACATTCCGTCGTCTGAGGGCGCAGCCATGTTTGCAGACAACATCTTCGGTTATTACTTCTCGCTCGCATTGCGCAGCTTCAAACGCGACAAGATGCTGACCCTGCTGATGGTCGTCGCCATTGCGCTGGGCATCGGCGCGAGCATGACCACGTTGACCGTTTTCCATGTCCTGTCGGGCGATCCGATCCCCGAGAAGAGCAGCATGCTGTTTCACCCGCAGCTGGATGCGGAAGGCATGGACGGCTATTTGCCTGGCGAAGAACCGCAAAACCAGCTGACCCGGTTCGATGCGGAAGCGCTGCTGCGCGAAAAACGCGGCGACCGTCAGGCGCTGATGACGGGCGGAGGTGCATCCATCGAACCGGACAACAGCGCGCTGCCGCCGTTCATCATCGAATCACGCTATGCGAGCGCGGATATTTTCCCGATGTTCAACATGGCGTTCCTCTATGGCAACGGCTGGGATGCCAAGCAAGATGAGGCGCATGGACGGGTCGTCGTCATCAGCAAGGCCCTCAACCAGAAACTGTTCGATGGCGCCAACAGCGTCGGCAAGTCGATTCGTATGAATACGGTTGAATTCCGCGTCGTTGGCGTGCTCGATACCTGGCGCCCCACGCCGAGGTTCTACGACATGAACTCGTCGAGTGGATATGGCGACACGGAACAGGTGTTCCTTCCCTTCTCCACCTCACGTGATCTGGACATGGATCGCAGCGGCAACATGAACTGCTGGGGAGACAGCAACGGCGATTCCACCAGCGTCAATGCGCCATGCGTGTGGATCCAGTATTGGGTCGAATTGGGCAGCCCGGAAAAAGTCGAAGCCTATCGTCAATACCTGTCGAACTATTCCGACCAGCAGCGCGCCGCCGGACGTTTCAAGCGCCCGAACAACGTCCGCCTGCGCAATGTCATGGAATGGCTCGACTTCCACAAAGTGGTGCCGAGCGATGTCGTGATGCAGGCCTGGCTGGCCTTCGGCTTCCTGCTGGTGTGCCTGCTGAACACGGTCGGCCTGCTGCTCGCCAAATTCATGCGCCGCAGTGGCGAGATCGGCGTGCGCCGGGCGCTCGGTGCGTCGCGTCGACAGATCTTCCTGCAATGCCTGGTGGAAGCCGGAACCATCGGCCTCGGTGGCGGCATCCTCGGACTCGGCCTGGCGTGTCTCGGCCTGTGGGCAGTGCAACAGCAACCGACCGACTACGCGGACCTCGCACGTCTCGACCCGATGATGCTGCTGCTGACGTTCGCGGTCGCGATTGTCACCAGTCTGTTCGCAGGTCTGTTGCCGGCGTGGAGCGCGATGCAGGTGACCCCCGCCATGCAGCTCAAATCCCAATAATCCGGACCGGTCGCCCCGCCCATTTCCTGAGGAAACACCCATGGAATTCCGCCCCATCCTTTCGACGCTGCTGCGTCACAAGACCGCGGCCGCACTGATCATCCTGGAAATCGCGCTGAGCTGCGCGATCATCTGCAATGCGATGTTCCTGATCGGCACACGCGTGAGCAGGATCAACGAAGCCAGCGGCATTGCCGAAAACGAAATCGTCCGCGTCCAGATCACCAGCGTCGGTGCCGACGACAATGCCGATGCACAGACCCAGTCGGATCTCGCCGCCCTTCGTAGCCTGCCCGGCGTCAAGAACGCGACCGTGCTCAACCAGGTTCCGTTCGTGAATTCGTCCTGGAACAGCAGTGTGAACATGAAGAAGGACCAGGATCGACCCACGATGAATGCCACCGTGTACATGGCGGAGGATCAGTTCGTGAAAACATTGGGCTTGCGACTGCTGTCCGGTCGCGATTTCACGGCGGATGAATTCATCACCTTCACCGAACTGAACAAACCTGATTTCAAGGGCCATATCGGGTCGGCGATCATCACCCGCAGCATGGCCGACAAGCTGTTCCCCGGTGAGAACGCCGTCGGCAAGTCGTTCTACGGTTGGGGGGACGATCCGATCCGCGTCATCGGCATCGTTGAACACCTGGTGCGGCCCAGCGACCAGGGCGGCCCGGAAGCGCACGAGTATTCGATGGTGTTTCCGGTCAAAGCGTCCTATAGCATCGGCGGCAATTACCTGATCCGTACTGACGTCAATCGTCGCGATGAAGTTCTGAAATCAGCCGTCGCCGCATTGCGTGCCAATGGACCAAAGCGGATCGTGCTGGACGACAACACGAAGACGATGGAAGCCCTGCGCCTCGAATACTACCAACGGCAGCGCTCGATGGTCTGGCTGTTGGCATCGGTGATCATCGCACTGCTGGTGGTGACCGCACTGGGCATCGTCGGCCTCGCCAGCTTCTGGGTGCAGCAACGCAATCGGCAGATCGGCGTACGCCGCGCCTTGGGCGCGACCCGAGGACAGGTTCTGCGCTATTTCCAGACCGAGAATCTGCTGTTGACGACCATCGGCATCATCCTGGGCATGCTGTTGGCTTACGCGATCAATCAATTCCTGATGACGCATTACGAATTGCAGCGATTACCTGCGATGTATCTGCCGATCGGCGCGGTCGCGCTATGGCTGCTGGGACAGATCGCTGTCTACGGCCCGGCCAAGCGCGCGGCGGCAGTGCCGCCGGCCGTGGCGACCCGCTCTGTGTGAAACCATTTGGAGACGACTGATGAAACGACTTGCCCTGCCTATGCTCACGATGCTGTCGATCGCATGTTCGCTGACATTCTTGCTGACGACAAACGCAGCTTCAAAACAACCTTCTGCCATCACCACTGGCATCACCCACACTGGTATCACCGACACGACTGATGCCATTTATACGCAACATGATGACCGGAAACTCCACTTGATCAGCAGCCATCATGGCGTCGTGGTCAACATGGCCAAGCCCAGCGGATTGATCGGACTGATCACCGGCGATGTCATTCAATCCGTGGACGATATTGACGTGAACAACGTACGGGCACTAACCGACGCCATCCGCATGGAAAAACAAAGCAGCGTCATCTTCACCGTGCAACGCAGCGGCCAGGTTCGTCAGGTGCGCATATCCGCTCAAGACTTGGCAAAATGGATACCGCCGGAACCGTCACCGAAGGGCAAATGATTTTCGCAGCCTCTCGCCCCACGCCACAGTGAGTTACGTTGCGCACATGCCCACCATTCTCGTCATCGACGACAACCCCGCAGTCGCCACTGCGCTCGAGACCCTGTTCTCGCTGCACGACATCGACACGTGCACCGCCGACAGTCCCTCTGCAGGTCTGGCGGCGCTTGCGCAGTCGCCGTTCGATCTGGTGGTACAGGACATGAACTTCGAGGCGGACACCACCTCCGGCGCAGAAGGCGAAGCGCTGTTCAGCGAGATCCGCGCGCAGCATCCCGACCTGCCGGTGATTCTGTTGACCGCGTGGACCCATCTGGAATCCGCCGTCGACCTGGTCAAGGCCGGCGCCGCCGATTACCTCGCCAAGCCGTGGGACGACCGCAAGCTGATGGCGACGGTGAACAACCTGCTGGAACTGTCACAGGCACGGCAACAGCTCGCACGGCACGGTGCGAGTGATCGGCGGCGTCGCGCCGCGCTCGACGACTACGACCTCTGCGGCTTCATCCATGCCGACCCGGTCACCGAATCGACGCTGCAACTCACCTGCCAGGTCGCCCGCTCCGATCTGCCGGTGCTGATCACCGGGCCCAACGGTGCCGGCAAGGAAAAACTCGCCGAAATCGTCCACGCGAATTCGGCGGTCCGAGGCAGTGCATTCGTCGCACTCAACTGCGGCGCGCTGCCTGCGGACCTGATCGAAGCCGAACTGTTCGGCGCCGATGCCGGTGCCTATACCGGCGCGAATCGTGCCCGTGAAGGCAAGTTCGAGGCAGCAGACGGCGGCACGTTATTCCTCGACGAAATCGGCACGCTGCCGCTCGCGGGCCAGGTCAAACTGCTGCGCGTGCTCGAAACCGGGCAATTCCAGCGTCTGGGCAGCAACCGCGAACGCGCGGTGAAAGTCCGCGTGGTCAGCGCGACCAACGCCGACCTGCCCGCGCTGATCGCGTCGGGTCAATTCCGCGAAGATCTGTATTACCGGCTCAATGCCATCGAAGTCCGTTTGCCGGCGCTGGCACAGCGTCCCGATGACATCCTGCCCTTGGCGCGTCATTTCCTGCCGCCCGACAAGACACTCAGCACCGCTGCGGAACAGTCGCTGCTGGCGCATGCCTGGCCCGGCAACGTGCGCGAGTTGCGCAACGTCATCCAGCGCGCGTCGCTGCTTGCCCGCGACGCACGTATCGGCGTCGCTGATCTCGGCCTGCCC
>JBGSID010000059.1:0-12472 GCA_041751895.1 Lysobacteraceae bacterium
CGGTGGCCACCAGCACCGCAGCGGTCGCATCGATGATGCCGGTGCCGCAGGGCTTGTCGTAGCCGCAACCCGTCGGGAAGCCACCATTGGCGTAGGCGGTGTTCTCGAGGATCTTCTTCACCTGAGCCGGCGTCTTCGGCGTTGCGGACGCCGCCTGGATCAATGCGGCCACGCCAGCGACGTGCGGAGAGGCCATCGACGTGCCGGCGTACCAGGCATAGCCTTCGCCGGCCTGGTCGGTGAGCCCCAGGTTGAGTGTGGACAGCACGTTATCGGCAGCCGGCGATGCGCCGGTACCGCCCGGGGCGGCAACGTCGACGACAGCGCCGTAGCTGGAATAGGATGCCAGCGCGCCGGTTGGGCCGACTGCGGACACCGCGATCACGTTGTTACAGCTGGCCGGCTGCTGGCTGGCTGCATCGCCGCCGGAGTTGCCGGCTGCGACCACAATGGTCGTGCCGCGTGCGACGGCTGCGTCGATGGCAGTCTGGAAGGTCACGCTGCAGGCGCCGCTGCCGCCGAGGCTCATGTTCAGCACTTCGGCCGGATTGGCGTTTGCCGGGAGACCTGCGACTGTGCCGCCGGAACCCCAGGTGATCGCATCGGCGATGTCGGACAGGTAGCCGCCGCACTTGCCGAGCGCACGCAGGGGCAGGATCTTGGCATTCGGTGCCACACCTGCGGTGCCCGCACCGTTGTCGGTCAGCGCTGCGATGGTGCCGGCGACATGGGTGCCGTGCCAGCTGCTGTCTTCGTCGAAGAAGCTGCATTCGCCCGCCAGCGACCAGTCACCCGGATCGTTCGGATCGGCATCGCGGCCATCGCCGTCGACGGCGGTGTCGAGGTCATCGATGAAGTCGTAGCCCGGTACGAGCTGGCCAGCGAATTCGCTGTGCGGGGTGATGCCGGTATCGATCACGCCGACAACAATGCCGTTGCCTTTGGTGATGTCCCAAGCCGGTTCGAGATTGATGCCGCCCGGGCCGTTCTTGTAATGCCACTGCTGGGCATACAGCGGATCGTTCGGGACGAACAGAGGCTTCATGCGCACGTCGGCTTCGACTGCGAGCACGTTCGGGTCTTTCATCAGCTCGGCCATCAGCTGCTTGCTTTGGGCCTTGTCGAGCTTGCGATCGCTGCGGATCAGGTCCGAGCCGGTCGACAGGGTGCGCACGGCGCGCAGGCCCATGCCGAGATTGGTCGAGGCGGTCGACAGCTTGCTCTGGACGGAAGTCTTGGCGACGCGCGCATTGTCGCGGTAGACCACGATGAAGCGGTCGCTGAGTTCTTCCTGCACGGCTGTGGCGCGGAAGGCTGTGGCGCTGCGGTCGACGACGGGGGCGCGACTGCCGGACCATGCCACGGGGGCGACGATGGCTGCCGCCGCGATGGCGAGCGCCGAGAGTTTCAATACATTGTGTTTCTGATGACGAATCATGTTGCATAGCTCCTTTATGACATGGATGTCGGGTATTGCTGGAACAGACATTGGTAAAACAGTGGTGAAACCAGAGATGGAACAGACCTACTGGGTTGAGCCGGTGGTATTCAACCGACACATAAACCGCCCCCGGTGGCGATCACATCCCGCCGGGAGACAGAAATTCGGTAAGCAAACAGGACTGCATTGACGCCGCTTTGCGGCGCGCATTCGTTGCCCAACGGGCTCGAGAAGGGGTGTGTGGCGAGGACGCGCTGGATCGCCCGGAGGGCCACAGCGTAAAGTTCGCGACAGGTGCGCGAGAGGCGTCGTTCGGCTACTGCAGATCTGAAAAAAGCGCGGCATCGCAAAAAGATCAAGTCAACCAGCTCCTTGTTTGTCATGACCGATCGATGCTGATTGCCGGATACCGGCATACAGCCATCGAACCGGCTGCGGCACTCCCCATTGCGCCGCATTGCAGTCGATAATGAATGTGAATCGAGGCTAACCCCATGCTGACTTTGTGACAAGTGCCACTGAAAGCCGGAGACGGCCATATCGTTTATAAGCCGTCTCCAAGAGTCGGGTCAACCCCGGTTGCGAGGCTTATGTTGACCAGGGTGAAGCCATTTGGATGCCCGCCGCCCTTGCCGGGCCCGGCGAAAAATGCATCCCGGGTTGCGGTAATTCCCGCAAGTCATTAAAATCCCGCCTCTTTCCGCCCGCTTGGGTGGTTGTTAAGCGCAACAAGCTCCATCAAATAACTACAGAGGAATCCCGTTCATGTACGCAGTCATGGTCACAGGCGGTAAACAATACCGCGTGATGCAAGGCGAGACGCTCCGCGTCGAGCTGCTCGAAGTCGAAGCTGGAAGTGAAATCAAGTTCGATACCGTCCTGATGCTGGGCGACGGCGAGGGTGTCACCCTTGGCGACGCGCTCAAGGGCGCCACCGTCACCGCTACGGTCATCGGCCACGGCCGTGCCGACAAGATCCGCATCGTCAAATTCCGCCGTCGTAAGCACCATCGCAAGCAGATGGGCCATCGTCAGCACTACACCGAAATCCAGATCACCGGCATTGCCGGTGGCAACAAGTAAGGAGAAGCCGCCATGGCACATAAAAAGGGCGTAGGTTCCTCGCGCAACGGCCGCGACTCCAACCCGAAATATCTCGGCGTGAAGCTTTTCGGCGGTCAGGCCGTCGACGCCGGCAACATCATCGTGCGTCAGCGCGGTACCCAGTTCCATCCGGGTCCGGGCGTCGGCCTCGGTCGTGACCACACCTTGTTTGCGCTCGTCGACGGCAAGGTCGAGTTCTCGGTCAAGGGGCTCAAGAAGCGCCGCACCGTCAGTGTCGTCAGCGCATAATTGCCGCTGATATGCACGGGAAGCCCCGCTTCGGCGGGGTTTTTCGTTTGTGAAGTCAGATCAGGGCTTCTCTTTCATTTCATCGATCACTGCCAGAATCTCGCTGTCAGAATTGTGTCAACTACAGGCGGACCGCCATGAAACTCGTCGACGAAGCCGAAATCAATGTCACTGCCGGAAACGGCGGCAACGGCTGCGTCGGTTTCCGGCGTGAGAAATTCATCCCGCTGGGCGGGCCGGATGGTGGCGATGGCGGTGACGGAGGCAGTGTCTGGATCGAAGCCGACGAGAACCTCAACACGCTGGTCGATTTCCGCCACCAGCGTACGTTCCGCGCCGAACGGGGCGAGAACGGCATGGGCAGTCAGCGTTATGGCAAGGGTGGTGAGGATCTTGCCATCACCGTGCCGGTCGGTACCGTGATCACCAATGTCGAGACGGAAGAGGTCATCGGAGACCTGACCCGTCACGGCCAGCGCCTGCTGGTGGCGAAGGGCGGCAAAGGCGGCCTCGGCAACATGCACTTCAAGAGCTCGGTCAACCGTGCGCCGCGCAAGGCGCTGCCGGGTCTGCCGGGCGAAGAGCGCGCGCTCCGGCTCGAATTGAAGCTGCTGGCCGATGTCGGCCTGCTTGGCTTCCCGAATGCCGGTAAAAGCACCTTCATCCGCGCGGTATCTGCAGCGACGCCGAAGGTCGCGGATTATCCGTTCACGACGTTGTATCCGAATCTTGGCGTGGTCAGCGTCGAACCGCATCGCAGTTTTGTGATTGCGGATATCCCCGGCCTGATCGAAGGTGCGGCCGATGGCGCCGGTCTCGGCAGCCTGTTCCTGCGCCATGTGCAGCGGACACGTCTACTTTTGCATCTCGTGGACATGGTGCCGATGGAAGGGGGCGTCGAAGCGTCGCCGGCCGAACAGGTGCTCGCGATCGAGCAGGAACTGCGCAAATACGACCCGGGCATGTTGGAAAAGCCGCGTTGGTTGGTGCTGAACAAGGCCGACCTGATGTTCGAGGACGAAGCGCATGCGCTTGCCGAACAGATCGTCGCAGAACTTGGATGGACCCAGCCGTGGTTCCTGGTGTCGGCGCTGTCGCGCGAAGGAACCTGGCCGATCATGCTGGAAATCCAGAGCTTCTTCGATCGGTTGCGTGAAGAGCAATTGGAGGCGGACGCTGAGGCCGCTGCGGCGACAACTGTAGTGAAGCCCGATGCAGGTTGAATCCGTTTCCCGATGGCGGAGCGACGTTTCGCTGTCGCATGGCCGTAGCCTTCTTGGCGGCGGCTTGGCTCGAGTCACACGGGCAACAAAAAACCCGGCAGAAGCCGGGTTTTTCGATGGAGCCGCGCTGCTTGTACCGATGATCGGATCAGGCAGCAGCCTTGATCGCCTTGATGCGGGCGGTCAGACGGCTCTTGTGACGGGCAGCCTTGTTCTTGTGGATCAGGCCGCGCGCGCTGAAGCGGTCGAGAATCGGCTGGGCGACGGCGAATGCGGCTTCGGCGCCGGGGGCGTCGTTGGCGTCGAGCGCTTTGAGCACTTTCTTGACGGCGGTGCGAAGCATGGAGCGCTGGGCGGTGTTGCGCGCGTTGCGCACAACGGTCTGCTTGGCGCGCTTCTTGGCGGACTTGATGTTGGCCACAATGGAATCCTGATGATCGGTGGAGACTCACGGCGAATTCGCGGGCGAAAGCGTCGGGAGTGGTTGAAAGAATGGGGACAGGCCGCCGCAATGCCGACAGCTAGACAGAAAATTATGGGCGATTCAGTGGTTTGCGTCAACCAAGCGCAAGTCGAGGGCAGGGCATGACGGCTCGCGCGGGTTCTGAGGGGCGCGGCGGCATGCTTCGCGGGCTGCTCTCGTTCAGCAGCATGACCATGGTCTCGCGTGTGCTGGGTCTGGTCCGGGACAACGCGATCACCACCACGTTCGGTGTGAGCGCCGCCACCGATGCCTTCTGGGTGGCGTTCCGGATCCCTAATTTCATGCGTCGCCTGTTCGCCGAGGGTTCGTTCTCCACCGCCTTCGTCCCGGTGTTCACCGAGGTGAAGGAAACCCGGCCCCACGAAGATCTGAAGGCACTGATGGCCCGGGTGTCCGGCACGCTGGGCGGGGTGCTGATGGTGGTGACCGCGCTCGGCCTGCTGTTCACGCCGCAGATCGCCAGCCTGTTCAACCTGGGTGCGGCGACCGATCCGGCGAGGTTCGGGCTCACCGTCGATCTGCTGCGGCTGACCTTTCCCTTCATCCTGTTTGTCTCGCTGACCGCGCTGGCGGGCGGGGCGCTCAACAGTTTCAACCGCTTCGGCATTCCTGCATTCACGCCGATCATCCTCAATCTATGCATGATCGCCGGCGCGCTGTGGCTGGCGCCGCGGCTGGCCGTGCCGATCACCGCATTGGCCTGGGCCGTGTTCTTCGGCGGCATCCTGCAGCTGCTGTTCCAGTTGCCGGCGCTGGCCAAGCTGGATCTGCTGGCATTCCCGCGTTGGGGTTGGCGGGATCCCGATGTGCGCAAGGTCGTCAAATTGATGGTGCCGACGCTGTTCGGGTCGTCGGTGGCGCAGATCAACCTGCTGTTGGACACCGTCATCGCTTCGCTGCTGTTCGTGGGGTCCCAGAGCTGGTTGTCGCAGGCCGACCGCTTCCTCGAACTGCCGCTGGGGGTGTTCGGGATCGCTCTCGGCACGGTGATCCTGCCCACGTTGTCGCGTCATCATGTCAACACGGATCTCGCCGGCTTTTCGCGGGCGCTGGACTGGGGCCTGCGCACCACGCTGATGATCGCGGTGCCGGCGATGTTGGGTCTGATGCTGTTGGCCGAGCCATTGGTGGCGACCCTTTTCCAGTACCGCGCGTTCACGGCGATCGATACCCGCATGACCGCGATCTCGGTGATCGGCCTGAGTTTTGGGCTTCCTTCTTTCGCGCTGGTGAAGGTGCTGTTGCCAGCGTTCTATGCCCGCCAGGATACCCGCACCCCGGTCAAGGCCGGTTTGGCTGCACTGATTGCGAACATGGGCTTCAATATCATCATTCTGTGGATCCTCTATCTCCTTTGGGTGCCGGATGCGCTGCAGCAGGGTCCGGTGCTGGACGCGCTGGCGAAAACCCGTGGCTTGCATCTCGCGTTGGGTCTGGCCAGTGCGCTGGCCAGCTATCTCAATCTGATCCTGCTCTGGCGCTGGCTGCGCCGGGATGGGGTCTATCGTCCGCAGCCGGGCTGGTGCCGTTACAGCCTGCGGCTCGTCGTGAGTTGTGTCGCGATGACCGCTGCAGTGCTGGCCGGGCTGCAGTGGGCGCCTGATTTCACCGCCGCGTCGCTGACCCAGCGCCTGCTCTGGCTGTTCGGGTTGGTGGGGGCGGGTGTTGCCGTCTACGCATTGGCGATGGTGGCGCAGGGATTCCGCCCGCGCGAGCTGCGCGAACATTGAGCCCGCACCGGGGCCGCCACGTGCCGTCTATACTTCAGCCCATGTATGTACGCTCCCGGCCGTCGCGGCTCTCCCGCGTCGGCGGCTCATGAAACTCCGATGACACGACTCTTCCGCGATCTCGACGGTGTGCCCCTGTGCCCGAATGGCAGCGTGGTCTGTATCGGCGCCTTCGATGGCCTGCATATCGGCCATCGCGCGCTGGTGCAGCGTGCAGTCGCGCGTGCACGTGAGCTGGGGGTGCCGGCGGTCGCGCTGAGTTTCGAGCCATTGCCCCGCGAGTTTTTCGCTGGTGGATCGCCGCCGCCACGGCTGCAATTGCCACGGATGAAGCTGGGCGAATTCCAGCGACTCGGCATTGATCACATCGGTCTGTTGCGTTTCAATTCGGCGCTGGCGAGTCTGTCTGCGGAAGCGTTCGTCGAGCGCCTGCTGGTCGCGCGGCTGCAGGCGCGTGAGGTGTGGGTCGGTCCGGATTTCCGTTTCGGCCGTGCGCGCGCCGGCAATCTTTCGCTGTTGCAGGCCATGGGCGCGGAACATGGTTTTTCTGCAGGAACCATCGCACCGGTGGAACTGGATGGTGCGCCGGTCTCCAGTACGCGCATCCGCGCCGCGCTGCAGGCCGGTGATTTCGATATCGCCGCAGGCCTGCTCGGCAAGCCCTACGCCATCGCCGGACGCGTGGTGCACGGCAAGCAGTTGGGGCGTACCCTCGGTTACCCGACCGCCAATCTGCGCTTCGCCAACAAGACGCCGGCGCTTCGCGGCATCTACGCGACCTGGGTGCACGGTGTGGGCGCGACACCGTGGCCATCGGTGTCGAGCTTCGGTACCCGGCCTACGGTCGATGGTAAGGAGCCTCTGCTGGAAGCGCATTTGTTCGATTTCGATGGCGATCTCTACGGCAAGTTGATCGAAATCGAGTTCGTCGCGCGTTTGCGCGACGAGGAGAAGTTCCCTGATCTGCCGACATTGGTCGTGCAGATGGACCGCGACGCAGCGCAGGCGCGGCATATTTTGATGAAAACGACAGAGCGGGCCAGCGCGTGAGCGATCAAGACAGCACAACAGACAACCAACGCTACAAGGCCACGATCCATTTGCCGGCCACCGAATTTCCGATGCGCGGCGACCTGCCCAAGCGCGAGCCGGTCACGCTCGCCCGCTGGGAAAGCGAAGGCCTGTACGCGCAACTGCGCGCGAAAACCAAGGGTCGGCCGACCTTCGTGCTGCACGACGGCCCGCCCTACGCGAACGGTTCGATCCACCTGGGCCATGCGGTCAACAAGATCCTCAAGGACATCATCGTCAAATCGAAGACGATGGCGGGTTTCGACGCGCCGTACGTGCCGGGCTGGGATTGCCACGGTCTGCCGATCGAGCTCGCAGTCGAGAAGAAACACGGCAAGGTCGGCGTGAAGCTCGATGCCGCCGAATTCCGCGCGAAGTGTCGCGAATTCGCCAACGAGCAGATCGACATCCAGCGCCGTGATTTCAAGCGCCTCGGCGTGCTCGGCGACTGGGACAACCCGTACCGCACGCTCGATTTCAGTTTCGAAGCCAACGAAATGCGCGCGCTGGCCAAGGTGATCGAGAACGGTCATCTGCTCAGCGGCGTGAAACCGGTGTACTGGTGTTTCGACTGTGGTTCGGCGCTGGCCGAAGCCGAAATCGAATACGACGACAAGCAGTCGCCGGCCGTCGACGTCGCCTATGCCGCGCGCGATGCGCATGCGCTGGCGGCGAAATTCGGCGTCGGTATCGACGGCGATGTCACGGTTGCAGTGCCGATCTGGACCACTACGCCGTGGACGCTGCCGGCATCGCTCGCGGTGTCGCTCGGCCCGGATCTGGACTATGCGCTGGTCGAAGGGCCCGCACACGACGGCAAGCGTCAGCTGCTGGTGCTTGCCGAGGCGCTCGTCGCGAAGGCCTCGCTGCGTTACGGCATCGAAGACGCAGTGGTGCTCGGCCGTGCGCAGGGCGCTGCGCTGGAAGGCATCGTTCTCGCGCATCCGTTCTATGCCGAACGCGATATCCCGCTGATCCTCGGTGATCACGTCTCCGCCGAAGACGGCACCGGCGCCGTGCACACTGCGCCCGGTCACGGTCAGGAAGACTTCGTGGTCGGCCAGAAATACGGCCTGATCGAGCAGTACACCGCAGCGCAACTCAATCCTGTCGACGGTCGCGGCGTGTATCTGCCGTCGACACCTCCGCTGGGCGACATCGTGCTCGCCGGTCTGCACATCTGGAAGGCCAACGAGGTGATCGTCGAAGCGCTGCGCGGCATTGGCGCGCTGTTGGCGCACCACGACATCCGCCACAGCTATCCGCACTGCTGGCGCCATCACAAGCCGGTGGCGTTCCGTGCGACGCCGCAGTGGTTCATCTCGATGACCCAGGCGAATCTGCGCGAGGATGCGCTGGACGCGATCAAACAGGTCGAATGGTTTCCGGGCTGGGGCCAGGCGCGCATCGCCGGGATGATCGAAGGCCGGCCCGACTGGACGATCTCGCGCCAGCGCACCTGGGGTGTGCCGATCGCGCTGTTCGTGCATCGCGAAACCGGCGAACCGCATCCGAATTCTCCGGCGCTGATGCGTCAGGTGGCCGAGCGCGTCGAGCGTGAAGGCGTCGATGCCTGGTATGCGCTCGATGCGACCGAGCTCTTGGACGGACTGGCCAGCGATTACGACAAGGTCACTGACATCCTCGACGTCTGGTTCGACTCCGGCGTCACCCATGAGTGCGTGCTCGCGCAGCGGCCGGAGGACGGCCTGCGCAAACCGGCCGACCTCTATCTCGAAGGTTCGGATCAGCATCGCGGCTGGTTCCAGTCGTCGCTGTTGACCGGCATCGCCATCGACAAGGCGCCGCCGTACCGGCAGTGCCTGACGCACGGATTCACGGTCGACGAACACGGCCGCAAGATGTCGAAGTCGCTCGGCAACGGTATCGAGCCGCAGGACATCATGAGCAAGCTGGGTGCCGATATCCTGCGCCTGTGGATCGCGTCCACCGATTACACCAACGAGATGTCGCTGTCGCAGGAAATCCTCAAGCGCAATGCCGATGCCTACCGCCGGCTACGTAACACCGCGCGTTTCCTGCTCGGCAATCTGCACGGCTTCGACCCGGCCACGCATCTGCTCGCGCACGAGGACATGCTCGCGCTCGATCGCTGGATCGTGCATCGCGCCGACGCGCTGCAGCATCAGATCGCGAACGCCTACGGCCGCTACGACTTCGCCGAGATCGTGCAGGCGCTGATCAACTTCTGCAGCGTCGATCTCGGTTCGCTGTATCTCGATGTCACCAAGGATCGTCTGTACACCATGCGCGAAGACTCGCGCGGCCGGCGCAGCGCGCAGAGCGCGATGTACCGGATCAGCGAAGCCTTCGTCCGCTGGATCGCGCCGATCCTGAGTTTCACCGCCGACGAGATGTGGCAGCACCTCCCGGGCGAGCATGAAGAGAATGTGCTGTTCGCGACCTGGTACGAGGGTCTCGCGCCGCTGCCGATGGACGCAGCGCTGAACGGCGAGCGTTTCGATCGCCTGCTTGCGCTGCGTGAGCAGTTGGCGAAAACGCTGGAGCCGATGCGCGCGAGTGGCGAGATCGGCGCAGCGCTCGATGCCGAGATCGCGATCCACTGCGGTGCCGAAGATTTTGCTTGGCTGTCGCCACTGGCGGACGAGCTGCGTTTCTATTTCATCAGCGGTGATGTGACGGTGGTGCAGGGCAGTGATGCGCACATGAAAGTGCTCGCAAGCGTCAGCGCCAAGCCGAAATGCATCCGCTGCTGGCATCACCGCGCCGATGTCGGTGCGCATGCGGAGCATCCCGAGATCTGCGGTCGCTGCGTAAGCAATGTCGACGGTCCCGGCGAAGAACGGCAGTGGTTCTGATGCCTTTCGTAGGAGCGGCGCGAGCCGCGATTAAGGGATCGACATCATCATCATCGTGGCTTGCGCCGCTCCTACGAAACAACAACAAGCTATCTGCATCGATATGACCCAAGCCCCCAAACCCAACGCACTGATCTGGCTGCTGCTGTCGGCGGTTGTCATCGGCCTCGACCAGTGGTCCAAACAGTGGGTGCTGACCAGCCTGCCGGAATATCAGTCGGTAACGGTGATCGAGGGCTACTGGAACTGGTTCCGCAGCTACAACACCGGCGCCGCGTTCAGTTTTCTCGCCGATGCCGGCGGCTGGCAGAAGTACGTGTTCGCCACGCTTGCGGTGGGGATCAGCGGCGTGCTCGCCTACTGGCTGTCGCGCACCGCGCGCGGACACTGGCGTGAGGCGCTGCCGTTTTCGCTGGTGATCGGCGGTGCGCTGGGCAATCTGATCGACCGTCTGCTGCACGGACACGTCATCGATTTCATCCAGTGGCACTGGAAAGAGGTCTATTACTACCCGTCGTTCAACATCGCCGATTCCGCCATCGTCTGCGGCGCGATCGTTCTGGTCGTGTTTGGTGTGTTCAGCGGCCGCGGCAAGAAAGATCCGGAAGGGGGATAATTCTGTCATGGACATCATCCTCGCCAATCCCCGTGGTTTCTGCGCCGGCGTCGACCGCGCGATCGAGATCGTCAAACGTGCGATCGAGACCCTCGGCGCACCGATCTACGTCCGCCACGAAGTCGTCCACAACCGCTTCGTGGTCGAAGATCTGCGCCAGCGTGGCGCCATCTTCGTCGAGGAACTGGACGAGGTGCCGGACAACGCCACGGTCATCTTCAGTGCCCACGGCGTGTCGCAGGCGGTTCGTGCCGAAGCTGATCGACGAGGACTGAAAGTCTTCGACGCAACCTGCCCGCTGGTCACCAAGGTGCATCTGGAAGTAGCGCGCCACTGCCGCGCCGGCCGCGACGTGGTGCTGATCGGTCACGCCGGGCACCCCGAGGTCGAGGGCACGATGGGGCAGTGGCTGGCCGAAGCCGGCACGGGGCAGACCTCCATCGGCACGATCTATCTGGTCGAGGACCTGGATGATGTCGGCCATCTGGAGGTCGCGCAGCCGCAGAATTTCGCGTACACCACGCAGACGACGCTGTCGGTGGACGATACCCGCGAGATCATTGATGCGCTCAAGGCCAGATACCCGGAGATGCAGGGTCCGCGCAACGACGACATCTGCTACGCCACCCAGAATCGGCAGGACGCTGTGCGCGAACTTGCAGATCGCTGCGATCTGGTCTTGGTAGTGGGCTCGCCCAATAGCTCCAATTCCAATCGATTGCGTGAGCTGGCTGAACGGGAGGGCGTCGAGGCCTACCTGATCGATGGCGCCGATGAGATCGATGCTCGCTGGGTCGAAGGGCGTCGGCATATCGGTGTCACCGCAGGTGCCTCCGCCCCGGATGTCCTCGTCCAGGGCGTGATCTCCCGCCTGCGGGAACTGGGGGCAGGGGGATTGCGGGAACTGGACGGCAAGCCTGAAGACATGGTGTTCGCGCTGCCCAAGGAACTACGGGTGCAATTGATTGATTGACCGCAACCATTCCGAAACATAAAATCGCGGGCCCAAGCCGGAATAGCTCAGTTGGTAGAGCGGCGCATTCGTAATGCGTAGGTCGTAGGTTCGATTCCTATTTCCGGCACCATTTAATTTTGTATCTTACTGATTTTAAACGGATTTTTAGGGGGTGTATGGCTTCCTACCCCCCACTTTACCCACGCGCCGAGCGTTCAGGTAAGCGTTAATTTCGGACTCATACCACCTGCCTTGATCGGGCGGCGGGAAGCGATTGCGCTGAATCCGTGCATAGATCCAAGATTTCTTTCGGCCGACGCGATGCTCGACTTCAGTGATCGTGAGGCAGCGTTCGGGAGTGACGTCGGGTGCGTGCATGGGGTGTCTGTTGGTGTACGCAGGGGAGCAGCAAGGCTGCTCAATAATTGTCAGAGTTGACGCGATTGTCGGTTGACGTTTTTGGTAGCGGTAGCTCTACCTCGTGCCGAGCGATGAGGCGAGTATGCAGGCGCAGCAACGCCGCGCTTGCCATTAGCAAGATGGCTTGCGCAACCGCATAGATACCGGCGCCGATGGCCAGTTCGATGCAGATGAACAGCGCCGACCACACCATCGACGCGATGCAGGCGATGCGCGCATAGCGAAGACGATTCACAGCGTCGCCGCCTCGGACAGCGCAGCGACGTAGCCAGGGCTCAGCCCTTCGGTCGGACGGGATGTTGCGTCCATTCCAGTGTCGGGCACGGAGTGGGTCGTATC
>JBGSID010000060.1:0-39175 GCA_041751895.1 Lysobacteraceae bacterium
GCAACGTGAGCCGCGCGAAGGGCAGGGCTTCAGCGAGCGCGCGCTGCGCGAGCGGCCATCATTCGACCGCCCGTCGGGCGAACGTTCGTTCAGCGAGCGCCCGAGCCGGGAGTTCGCGCCGAAGAAAGACTTCCCGCCGCGTTCGGCGCCCGAGCCGGGCATGGAGACATACCGCATCGAAGTCGGTCACATGCACGGCGTCAAGCCGGGCAATATCGTCGGTGCCATCGCGAACGAAGCCGAACTCGACAGCAAATACATCGGCCGCATCGACATCCATGACGATCATTCGGTACTCGATCTGCCTGAAGGCATGCCCAAACCGCTGCTGATGCACCTTAAAAAGGTGCGCGTGGCTGGTCAGGCGCTGCGGTTGCAGAGGCTGGACGAGTACGACGGCGGAAATAACGGCGGCGACTTTGCGCCCAGGCCGCGCAGTTTCAAGCCGCATGGTGCCAAACCGCATGGTGGCGCACCCGGAGCGAAGCCGCATCGAAAAGGCCCCTCATCGACCGCTCGACCCAAGCCCAAGGCGTGATCGCGTGCGCGGATCATAGTGCCGATCCGCTCCATACGCCGGCGAACGCATTGCGGTTGCGGCTCGGGCCGCCCACAATCGTGCATCGTTCATGGAGTCAACCGCGTGTCTGATCCTGCGACGGCAGTGCCTTCTGCCAAGTTTCTTGCTTCTCAAGTCCGCGAGCGTTGCGCGCAATTCGCCAAGCCTCTTGCCGGCCGTGCTGTCTGGCAACTCATCAATACCCTGGCGCCGTTCGCCATGCTCTGGGCGCTGATGGCCTGGAGCGTGATCCACGAATGGAACTATGTGTGGACGCTGTTGCTCGCGCTGCCGACCGCCGGTCTGTATGTGCGCACTTTCATCATCCAACACGATTGTGGCCACGGTTCATTCTTCGCCAGTCAGCGCGCCAATGATCTGGTCGGTCGTTGTCTTGGTGTGATCACGCTCTTCCCGTATGGCTACTGGAAGAAGACCCACGCGATCCATCACGGCACATCAGGCAATCTTGATCGTCGTGAAGTCGGCGATATCGAGACACTGACCGTCAAAGAGTACCGTCAGCGTTCGTGGCTCGGCCGCTTGTCTTACCGCTTCTACCGCAGCACGCCCGTGTTGCTTGGCATCGGCCCGATCTACCAGTTCGTGATCAAGCACCGCTTCCCGTTCGATATGCCGTTCACGTGGAAGAAGGAGTGGCTCAGCGTACTCCTCAACAATCTCGTTCTCGCGGTCGTCTTCGTCGCGTCGTGGTGGACGTTGGGCTGGCATATCGCACTGATGGTGCATCTGCCGGTGGTGCTGATCGCCGGCGCTGCGGGCGTCTGGCTGTTCTATGTGCAGCACACGTTCGAGGGCGCTTACTGGAGCCGTGACGGTCAGTGGACGTCGTACGAGGCTGCCGTCAACGGTAGTTCCTTCTACGACCTGCCGCGCGTCGTGCACTGGTTCACGGGCAACATCGCGTATCACCACATCCACCATCTCACCACCCGCATTCCCAATTACCGTTTGCGTGAGGCCTTCGAGTCCAGTCCGCTGCTCCAGGCTGCGCCACGGCTGACCTTCTGGTCGAGCCTGCGTTGCGCACGTCTGAAGCTGTGGGACGAAGACCTCAAGCAACTGGTGGGCTTTCCCAAGCGCTTGCCGGCTTGAGTTGCGCCTGGCTTGCGGCAGTTCCTGATGGCTTCGATCATCGAATCATCTGCGCCGGATGACGGTTTCGGTTGTTCGGCATAGGTAGCGCAGCGCGTGATCATCCCGAAATACTGGGCCGAGGCCAGACTTCACCAGCGTGATCGCAAGCGTCAGGTGACCGTACGGCGCTTCGGGTGGTCGGATATCAGCGAAGCCGATGCGCAGGCGCATGCCGACGCGCGCGTGCGTGAGGCATTCGATCGCGTCGTTGCCGGTGAAGCATTGCCGCGCCGCGAACGGCGGGTGGCATACAACGGCGCAGAGGGCGTGCCGATCCGGGAAGAGATCGTCGACCATCACGGCGATGCCGTCATCACCCGAAACGGTTATGGCGCTCTCTGTCTGAATACGCCGAACGTCCTGTTCGCGGATATCGATTTCTCGGACCGCCCTGCACGCATGGGAGTCAGGGCAGGTCGAGTCTTCATGATGTTGGCGATCATGGGCATGGTTTTCCGGATGCAGGATCCGTCGCCTTCGAAATATGCGGTCATGGTCATCGCGGGAATTGTCGGTGGCTTTCTGTTCGGAGGTTTCGCCGCGCAATGGGTGAATCGGCTTTGGATCCACATGACAGGTGGATATGAACGTCACGCCCGCCAACGGGTGGCCGATTACCTCGCGAAAAATCCCGACTGGCGCGTACGCCTCTATCGCACGCCTGCGGGGCTGCGTTTGCTTGCGCTGCATCGCCTGTTCGATCCCCGCGAACCGGAGGTGCAGGCGTGTTTCGATGCGCTCCGTGTCGATCCGCTGTACGGGCGGATGTGTTTCAACCAGAACTGTTTCCGCGCCCGGGTCAGCCCCAAACCCTGGCGGATGGGATTGTCACGCCTGCGTTCGCCATATTCCGCCGTCTGGCGGCCCGAACACGCCGATCTCGCGGCCCGGCGGCAATGGGTTGAGTGTTACGAGCATGCCGCAGAGCGCTATGCGTCTTGCCGCTTTATCGAGACTCTGGGTGGTGGGCGGATCGACGCCGAAGCCGAAGCATTGCAACAGTTGCATGACGCGCTCTGCCGCGTCGATCAGGACCTGACGATCGCCTGACGTCCGACCGCCCATCGGCGCTGGTATGTCCTGTGTTGACATGATTCCATATTTCCGGAAATATGGAATCATGGATCACGAGACATCTCTCTCTGCGCTCAAGGCGCTCAGTCAGGAGCACCGCCTGCACGCGTTCCGCGCCCTGATTGCGGCAGGCCCCGACGGCTTGGCGGTCGGCGAATTGCGCGAGATCGTCGACGTTCCGCCGGCCACGCTCAGTGCCCATCTCAATGTATTGCGTGGCGCCGGGCTGGTCATCGACCAGCGCGAAGGGCGGGTGATCCGGGTCCGCGCCGATTACGCGCGGATGAACGCATTGCTCGCATATCTCACCGAAAACTGCTGCGCAGGCACATCCGATGCCTGCGGGCCTCTTTCCACCCGATGCTGAGGAATCAACGATGAAACGTTTCCATGTGCATGTGTCTGTCAGGGACATCGAAGAAAGCGTGCGTTTCTATTCAACCCTGTTCTCCGCATCGCCGAGTGTCCTTGAACGCGAATACGCGAAGTGGATGCTTGACGATCCGCGCGTGAATTTTGCGATTTCCACCCGCAGCGGAGCGCCCGGCATCGACCATCTCGGCATTGAGGCCGAGACTGCCGATGAACTTGCCGAACTCGGCGCCCGTCTTGACGCCGCAGGCCAGGCGGTCGTGCCGGAAGCTGGCGCCGAATGCTGTCATGCGCGTTCTGACAAGTTCTGGAGTGAAGACCCGCAGGGTACGCGCTGGGAAGCCTTTCACACGATCGGCCGAGTCGCGACGTATCACGGAGCCAAGGATCAGTGCGATCTCGGCTCCGCGCGCGGGGTGGATCTGAAAGCGCTCAGCGCTGCAGAACAGAAGGATGCGGAGACCTGTTGCGATACGACCACGCCGCAAGGGGTGTGCTGCGCGCCGAAAACGGATCGTCCGGCCGATGCGCCATGCTGCGGACCGGTGAAGCAGGTCGTGGAGCAGACCGTGAAAAAGGCCGGATGCGACATCGCCGGTTGCAAAGACGCACGTCACTGAGGCCGGAACGATGAACGACCGTATCTACAACATCCTCGTGCTGTGCACCGGCAACTCCGCGCGCAGTGTCATCGCCGAAGCGCTACTCAACGTGCTCGGCAAAGGCCGCTTCCACGCGTACAGCGCCGGCAGCCGGCCAAGCGGAAAAGTGCAGCCGATGGCCGCAGAACTCGCGGCCAAACTCGGCTACGACACCGCGCAGTTACGCAGCAAATCCTGGGATGAATTTTCCGGACCCGATGCGCCGGAAATGGATCTTGTCATCACGGTCTGCGACAACGCCGCTGGCGAGGCCTGCCCGGTCTGGCTGGGTGCGCCTGTCACTGCGCATTGGGGCGTTGACGACCCGGCGGCAGTGGAAGGCGATGAAGACAAACGCCATCATGCCTACATGAAGGCCTTCGCCGACCTGCGCCGTCGCGTGGAGCTGCTGGTTGCGCTGCCTGTGGAAAAGCTCGAACACCTCGTTGCCGAGCAGAAGATCCGAGAGATCGGCCGTATCGATGAGATCGACGGATGAGCGACGCGACGATGGGCGCGCAGCGCGCGTTGTTGGCGGAGTTCATCGGAACCTTGCTCTTGCTGGCGATCGTCGTCGGCAGCGGGATCATGGGCGAGCGTCTTTCGGGTGGGAATGTCGCAGTGGCGCTGCTTGCGAACGCCGCCGCCACTGCGGGCGGACTGTACGTGTTGATCGTGTTGTTCGGGCCGCTGTCGGGTGCGCACTTCAACCCTGCAGTCACCTTGGTGGTGCGTCTCTCGGGCGAACGCCTGCCGGCACCTGCGTTCGCCTACATCGCGGTGCAGGTGGTTGCGGCCATCGCGGGTGTGTTTGTCGCCCACGCGATGTTCGGTGAACCGTTCTGGCAACCCGGTGACCATGTGCGTACCGGGATGGCCCAGTGGTTCAGCGAAGGTGTGGCGACCTTCGGCCTGCTGCTGACGATCATCCTTGGCGTACGTCATCGCCCGCAGGCGGTACCCGCGCTGGTCGCGGCTTACATCTTTGCCGCGTACTGGTTCACTGCGAGCACTTCATTCGCGAATCCGGCGGTGACCTTGGCGCGTGCGTTCACGCAGACCTTCGCCGGCATCCGTTTTGCGGATGTGCCGGGCTTCATGGCTGCACAGATGGCGGGTGCATTCTGTGCGTGGGGCATCGCGAGACTGTTGTTGCCGGCGGAGGCTGTCCGCAGCGAGGCCTGAGCGCTTGCTTATACGGCAACAACGTCGATGACCACGTCACCGACGGACACGCGCTGTCCATTGCGGATCTTGCAGGTCTTGCGTAACTCCACCGCGCCATCCACATGGACGGCACCGGTGGCAACCAGATGTTTGCCGGCGCCACCACTGTCGCAGACGCCGGTGAGTTTCAGCAATTGATTCAATTCGATATGGTCGCGATCGAGTTCGAAACGGAGGGTCTGCATGCGTGTGGGCTGTTCTTGCGCGTCGATCGGGAAGAGGGGCTGCGTTGTATCGCCAGCAGCAAAGTCGGGCGTAGCATAACGGCCAGCCACGATCTCTGCTGACAAGCACTGTCAGTGGAGTGCGTGGAGTCTATGCCCTTCCAACCCCAGAGGACATGTTCATGCTCGCTTACGCCACCCTTGGCACCCTTGATCTTCCCCGTGCGGCCGCCTTCTACGATGTCGTGCTCGCCGAGCTCGGTGCCACGCGCTTCATGGAAGAACCCGATTACTTCATCGCCTGGGGCAATTCGCAGGAAGGTGCGGGCCTCGGCATCACCTATCCGTTCAACAAGGAAGCCGCGACGGTCGGCAACGGCGTGATGGTGGCGTTGAATGCAACCAGCCGTGAGCAGGTCGACCGTGTCTACGCCAAGGCGCTCGAACTCGGCGGTACCGATGAAGGTGCGCCGGGTCAGCGGTCGTCCGGCTTTTATGCGGCCTATTTCCGTGATCTCGACGGTAACAAATTGAATTGCTGCTACATGGGCGAGTGATCGCCGGCGAGCGAAGGTTCGGGCATGGCTGCTGACACAGCGCTGTCAGCAGACGGCGCGCACGATGCGGTCTCCCGATCACGCAGCCCGAGGAGGCCGCATGCAACACACTCGACACAATGCCGTGAACTGGTTCGAGATTCCCGTTCTTGATCTCGACCGTGCACAGACGTTCTACGAAACACTGTTCGATGCGCCGTTGCGCCGCGAACAGATGGGGCCGAATGCGATGGCGGTGTTTCCCTACGAAAAATACGGTGTGGGTGGTTGTCTGATGGCCGGCGAAGATGGCCTGCAGCCGAGCACGGATGGCGCTGTCGTGTATCTCAATGCTGAGCCTTCGTTGAACAATGTCCTTGCGCGCGTGGAAGCGGCCGGCGGTCGCGTGTCGCTGCCTCGCACGGAATTGCCGGAAGGGATGGGGTGCTTCGCTCATATCACCGACAGCGAAGGCAATCGTGTCGGCCTGCACGCGCCCGCTTGAATGTACCGGTTTGAATGAATCGCTTTGAATGAATCGCTTTGAACTTGGACCTTGAGCTTGGACACGGCGACCATGTGCTTTCCGATCGTACCTCTGTTTGATCGCCTGTCTGTCTGAGCATGCGCAGAGCCGACCGCCTGTTCCAGATCATGCAGCTGATACGCGGCCGTCGGTTGACGACGGCCGCGTATCTCGCTGAAAGATTGGAAATTTCCCAGCGTTCGATCTATCGCGACATCGCGGCCCTGCAGTCGCAGGGCGTTCCGATCGAAGGCGAGGCGGGTGTGGGCTATCGCATGCGACGCGGTTTCGATCTGCCGCCGTTGATGTTCAGTACCCAGGAGGCGCAGGCGCTGGTGGCATGCGTGCGGATCGCGCTGCCCCGGATCGATACCGGGCTGGCGCTGCATGCAGAGGATGTGCTCGCGAAAATTTTCGGTGTGTTGCCGGCAATGGAGCGGGCTGCAGCGGAGAATCTGTCGGTCTACGCGCCGCCGATCGGGCCTGATGCCGATACGCGCGATCGTCTGCAGCAACTGCGTCACGCCACCGATCGCAAGGCCAAGCTGCGCATCGAATATGTCGATCTCAAGGATGACGTCAGCACGCGTGTTGTTCGACCGCTCGGCTGTTTCTTCTGGGGCAATGTCTGGACGCTGTCCGCGTGGTGTGAATCGCGCGAGGATTTCCGCAGTTTCAGGGTCGACCGGATTCGCCTGCTGGATGTGCTCGAAGAGCGTTTTCGCGATGAGTCCGGCAAGACGCTGCCTGATCTGTTGCGCAGTTACGATTGCGACGACAAGCGATAAGGCGTCAGCGCAATTCGATCTTGATGCGACTGCCACGCCATGCCAGCACAGTTCCGTTGCGGGTGATGCTTTCGATCACGATGTCGCCGAGCAAGTCGCCCTCTCTTAACCGCTGCCCATCGAGAATCACGAAGCGCTGCGCTGGTGTTTCGTTCCACAGATGCATGCTCATCTTCAGCGGCGGCAGCAGGCTGCGTGTGCCCGGGTCGAGATCGGCCAGCGCGATGGGTTGATCGCTTGCACTCGCCGCGAGTGGCGATGACGGCGGAGGCAACGGCTGCGCTGTCGACATCTGCAGCGGTTCTGGCTTGGCGGGGAGCGTTGTGGGTGGCGGCTGCAGCGCTGGTCGCTCAGGTGCTTCGACGGCCACGACTGGAGTCGCCTGTTGAATGGCTTCGCGAACGGGGAGCGTATCTGCTGTCGTAGTGGGAACTGCGGGCTGCTCGGCAACAAGTGGGGGCGACAGCGGCTCGGCGGTTGTCGGTGATGCTGTTGGGTTGAGCGTTGTGTCCGCTGTTTGCGCGACAGAGCTCGCTGGTGCGGGCTGTGGACGCTGGACGAACAGCCACAGTGCTGCGAGCAAAGACACGATGCCGATCGCACCAATCGCCATCAGCGGCCACGATGGCCGCGCGCGTTCCGGTTCGAAGGTCGTGGGCATGGCGCTGAACAGATCCGGCGCTTCGCTACGGCGGCGCGCAGTTTCGGACTTGCGCAAGGCATCGAGGATGAAGGACATCGTTTTACTCGCCTCGCGTGAGCAGGTGCGGGCCGGGGTCGCGGCTTGCGAGTGCAAACACGGTTTCGGCATTCAGAATGCCGTCACTGCGCAGACCGTGGCGTGCCTGGAAAGCCTGCAACAGGGCGGCCATGTCGCCGCTTTTCGTATGGTCGTCCGGCAGGCGGTGCCGCACCCAATCCAGGGCGACGGCATCTCCCGCCGCGAACCGGTGTTCAAGGTCATCGGGTGCAGGCCAGATCGCGAGATATTCGCCGTTCCACACCCCGGGTAGCGCAACGCGGTCGACATCGAGCGCCGTGCCGTCGATCGACAGCCGGACGTTGTCTGCATCGATGCCGACCAGTGATGCCCAGAGTGCCTGCGGTTCGGCGCGCAGACGCAGCAGGACCGGTCGGTCGAAGCGGGCAAGCTGGTCGAGCGTCGCGCGGCTGCGCAGACAGCGCCAGCCCGAGGCGGGCAGTGGTGCGCAAACGTCGGGCGAGTGCTTGCGCACGGTCGTGGGTGATTTCCACGCAGCAACGAGCGTCTGCCATTCGCGCAATGGTGCTGTCGGTGTTTGTCGCACGCGCTGCAGCAGGGCATCGCCGCCGAGCGGTGCGGCAACGGTTGTCTTGGGCGATGCATTGTTCGACGCAGTGGCGGAGACGGCGGTTTCCAGCGTCGTCGATGCATCCGCCTGCGGTCTGCGCGCCAGCGCAAAAGCGATCACGACGACTGCGAGGCCCAATATGCCGGCTACGATCAGCGGCGTGCGCTCATGTCTTCCTGAGGTTGTCGTGGCGTTCGGTGCCAGCGCCTCGTTGGCCGCGCGATCGACGGTTTTCGCATCGATCGTCAGCAGGTCGTGTGCATAGCCACCGAGCAGTGCGCGTTCGGCGATCACGTTGATGAGTCGCGGTACGCCGCCGCTGCGTCGATGCACGCGGCGCGAGGCCTCGGCCGAAAACGGGAAGCGGCTGGCGCCTGCAATGCTCAGGCGGTGGCGAAGATATGCCGCTGTGCCGGCTTCGTTCAGTGGACGCAGGTGATAGCGTGCGGTGATGCGTTGCGCGAGCTGGCGCAGCTCCGGGCGGGCGAGGGTGTCGCGCAGTTCCGGTTGGCCGATCAGGATGATCTGCAGCAGCTTCTGGGTTTCTGTTTCCAGATTGGTCAACAGCCGCACTTGTTCCAGCGCTTCGGTCGACAGGTTCTGGGCTTCATCGATGATCAGTACCACGCGGTCGCCTTTTGCGTAGGCGTCGAGCAGATATGCACTCAGGGCGTCGAACATCGCCTTGCCGCCGGGTTTGGCTTTCGGCGCGGGTTTGCGTTTGCGCTTGCCGGACGCTGCGGGTGCGGGCGTTGGTGTGGGTGTTGTCGCCGATGCCGTGCCGTTCACCGGCAGGCGCAATTCTTCGCAGATGGTCTGCAGCAGTTCCGCCGGTTCGAGGCGCGGATTCAGTACCAGTGCGGCATGGGTGTTTTCGGGTAGTTGATTCAGCAGCAACCGGCAGAGCGTGGTCTTGCCGGTGCCGACTTCGCCGGTGAGCTGCACGAAACCACCGCCACCGCCCTGGCGGATGCCGTACAGCAGATGCGCCAAGGCGTCCCGGTGGTGTTCGCTGAGGAACACGTAATGCGGGTCGGGCGTGATCGAGAACGGCGCCTGTTCGAGGCCGTAGTACTCCAGATACATAAATGAGGGCCGTGGCGGGTCCGGCGGAGCAGGGCGACTAGACTGCCACAGCGGCGGGCGAGGGACTAATCGCCCAACACCTTCGATTCACCCGTGGCAAGGATTTCGGGGTGTTCGATGTGGCCGGGCCGGACCACCAGCGGATACACCAGCACCGCGCCGAGGATGATCGCCACGCCGAGGTAGAACTGCGGGGTGAGCTCGTGCTGTTCGCCCAATAGCAGGATTGCCAGTGCGATCGCGTAGACCGGTTCCAGATTGATCGCCAGCTGCGAACCGAACGCGCTGAGGTGTCGCAATGCCATCAGTGCCAGTGCGAACGGCACCAGCGTACAGGCCACCGCCAACAACAACAGATAAGCGCCGTCGCGCAGATCGGGTATCACGAAAGGATTGCCGCCGAAGGCGGGCGACAGCAGGCCGGTCAGCGGCGCAATGATGGTGAGCGCCGCCACGCCTGCCGCCATTTCCAGTGCCGTTACCGACAGTGCATCGCTGTGTTCGACCAGTCGCTTGTTCAGTGAGCTGAAGAATGCGACGAACAGTGCCGAAACCGTACCGACGGCGACACCAGCGAGCATGTCGCCGGGCACGCCGCCCGCGACCAGGGCCACGCCCGGCAATACGGCGATCCCGAGCCCGACTTCGCGTTTCGACAACCGTTTGCCCGTCAGCCAGGGTTCGATCAATGCGGTAAACACCGTGGCCAACGCCATGCAGGTGGCACCGACCGATGCATTCGAGAGCTTGATCGAGGCATAGAACGTGAGCCAGTGCAGCGAGACCAGCACGCCCACGCCGGCGTAGCTCCAGCGCAGTCGCGCTGGCATCGCGCGCAGCCCGCGCCACACTCGCGGCACCAGCATCAGCAGCACGACGACCAGCAGCATCCGCCACCAGACCAGCGGTAGCGCCGGCAGGCTGATCAGTTTGCCGAGGATGGCGGTGAAGCCCCACAGCACCACGCAGAAGTGGATCTGAAACCAGGCGATGCGATTGGATGCTGTGGCGGTCATCGTCGATGGGAAGCGGGATGCTGCAGCGGAGGAACGTGCATTATCACTGTTGTGATCGATGTTCGTCGTTGCCCCGATACGCATCCCGATTCGCATCCGTGTCGCGGTTGCGCTCATCCGCGCTCACCGACAGCAGCCAGTCGACGAATGACTGTGCTGCCGTGCGCAACCGGCGATGCGAGGGATAGACAATGTAGTAACTCCAGCGTGTCGGCAGTCGCGGCCCCGTAAGCGGCTGCAGTCGTCCGCTCTGCAGCCAGGGGCCCGATATTTTTTCGCGTGCAAGGGCCGCCCCAAGTCCTTGCGCTGCAGCTTCCAGTGCATCGGTGCTGTCGCTGAAGGTGTGGCGGACATCGAGCTGCGCGCCGTGCACCTCGGCGGCACGGAACCACTCATGCCAGCCTTGGCGGGCGAGGTCGGCCACCAGCGGCAGCGTCGCGATGTCGGCGGGTTTGCCGACGCGGTTTGCGATTTCTGCACACGCCACGGGGAACAACGCGTCGTCCATGAGGTGGTGCGCGGTGAGCCCGGGCCAATGCCCCGGGCCGTGGCGGATGCCGAGGTCGGGGCCGCCGTCATCGAACCGGGTCAGGGCGATTTCTGTGTCGATGGCGATGCTGATACGCGGAAACTGTGCCGTGAACGCGGGCAGTCGGGGCAGCAGCCACGAATGAGTGAGCGAGTGCAGGGTCGCGATCCTCACCCGATCATGGTCCTCACGCGCACCGCGCAGTCCGCGCAACACGCCTTCGAGATCGGTCAGCGCGTTGCCGGCCGCATCCGCCAGCAACCGGCCATCGGCCGTCAGGGTGACGCCGCGTGCATGGCGTTGGAACAGCGCCACGCCGAGCCGGGTTTCGAGTTTCCGCACGTGATGACTGACCGCGCTGGCGGTCAGATGCAGCTCCTCGGCGGCATGGGCGAAATTCTGGTGGCGGGCGGCGGCCTCGAAGGCCGCGAGCGCCGGTAGCCAATCCGGCCGCAAGCTCATGGCAAGCCTCAAGTCTGATTTGTGTCTGGCCGCGAAAGTATGCGCTTGTCTGATGATTCCGGCACTCGATAATGACTGCCGAGACAAGAACCAAATCATCGGCACCTCGCCGGACCGCACAGGACACGATCGATGCACATGATCCGCCACACGATCCATACCCCGGTCATGGACACCATTCCGGGTGACCATATCGCTTCATCGGTCGAGGCAATGACGCCGATCCTGGTGGGTGAGGGGTGTGTGCGCCGCGATCTTCCCGCGCCGCCCGGCGCCCGCGCCTGGTGGGTGGACATGGCGCCGGGCAGCACATGGCCCACCGTCGATCGCCACGACACCGGCGAGGCGTACTTCGTGCTCAGTGGTGAAGTGGTCGAAGGCGATGCGCGGTATCCGGCCGGGACACAGGTGGTCTTCGCGCCCGGCAGCCGCCATCGGCCGAGTACGGTGATTGGCGCGCGATTGCTTGGTTTCAACCTCGAAGCCGATGCCTTCCTCGGTGCCGGTGGCGACCCCGTCACGCTCACGGGGCGCTTGCATCTCCAACAGGGCTGACGTTGCCCTTACTTACGGAATCATCATGACTGCCATCGCTTCCACGCCCGCGTTCGTCGAACGCACCGACCCCGCTTGGGTCACTCCCTTCGAGATCGGTGTGCTCGGCGCGATCTGGGGCGCATCGTTCATGTTCATGCGTGTGGCCGCGCCTGAGTTCGGGGCGGCGCCATTGGTCGCGATCCGTCTGGCGTTGGGGGCGATCATTCTGTTGCCGTTCCTGTGGCGGGGACGGCATGCATTCGACCGTCACCTGTGGCCGCGTCTGGCGCTCATCGGTGCGATCAATTCGGCGGTCCCGTTCACGCTGTTCGCGTGGGCCGCGCAACATGCACCGGCGGGTGTCGGCGCCATCACCAATTCGATGGCGGTGCTGTTCACGGCGCTGGTGGCGTTCCTGTTCTACCGCGAACACATCGGTCGGCGCAGGGTCATTGCGCTGGTGACCGGCTTCATCGGTGTGGTGGTGCTGGCCAGCGGCAAGGTCGAAGGCGCCAGTATTGGTTTGCCGGTTGCAGCAGGCACCACGGCCGCATTCCTGTATGGCGTTGGCGGCAATCTGGTCAAGCGTCATCTCACCGGTCTGCCGGCGACGGCCGTGGCGGCAGCAACGCTCGGCTGCGCCACGCTGCTGACTGCGCCGTTTGCGGTCGTGCAGTGGCCAGAGCACGCGATTTCCGCGAAGTCGTGGGCCGCAGTCGCTGCGCTGGGCGTACTCTGCACCGGTATCGCCTTCGTGATGTATTACCGGTTGATCGCACGCATCGGCGCCAGCCGGGCGTCGACTACGACGTATCTGGTTCCTCTGTTTGGCGTCGCCTGGGCCTGGTTGCTGCTCGGCGAACCGCTCACCGTGACCATGGGGATCGCTGGGGCGTTGATTCTCGGCAGCGTGGTGTTGAGCCAACAGCGGCCGACATGAGCGGCCGAATGAGCCGCCGCGCCTGGGAGACTATTCGGTCGGCTCGGGCAATGGCGTACCGATCATCGACGCACGCCGTGGGATGCCTTCTTCATCGAGCAGACGCTCGATCCGCGCGAAGACTTCCGCACGCGAAAATGGTTTTTTCATGAAGTCGTCGGCACCGATGCGCTGGACATAGAACTGCTCCGTTGCCTGTACGTTGCCGCTGATCATGATGATCGGCACGAGTTTGGTCGTGGGTTCGCGACGCAGCGCGCGCAGGGCCGCGAAACCATCCATCCCCGGTAACACGATGTCGAGGAAGATGAGGTCGGGCGCCAGATCACGGGCGATTTCCAGCGCATCTTCCGCCGTGTAGGCCTCGATGGTCTGGAACCCATTCTGCTGCAGCATTTTGCGCAGGACGGCAACGATCGTCGTCGAATCATCGACGATCAGGACCTTCGTGCCGGGCAGAACATTGCTCCGCAATTTTTCCCGGCGTTCCGGGCCTTCATACGATTCTTCTTCGACCGGGGGCGCTGCCAGCGCGGCTTCGACCAGTACTTCCGGCGTGGCGGCCTCTGCCAGTGCATCCAACTCTTCGGGCGAGGGGGTCGGCGGACGTGGCGGAAGTGGGGTGACGATGGGGGTTGGTGCTTCTGCAGTCGACGTGTCGCGGCCCCGAAGGGAATCGCGCCAACGTTTGACGGAGTCGAGAAGGCCCACGTGAGGTTCTCCCTGAATGAGGTGATTGCCGGGTATCGCCCCTGATCACGGCAATCCCGGCCTGGAGCGGACGCACGCAGCATACCGGCCCCGCGCGGGAGGACCAAACGGCGTGACCGCGCGCACATATCGTAGGAGACGGCCCCAGCGGGGCCGTCGGACACGCGGTATCCCATGCAGGTAGCGGCGCGGCGTTAGATGCCGGCGTGTATACCGGATCAAACGCTGCGGGTTATCGGATGGGCTCGTTCAGCATCATCGCGCGTACGAACTGCACCGGCGGTGCGCCGTAGGACAGCACCTGGTCGTGATACGCCTTGAGCTTGAAGTCCTTGCCGAGCTTTTGTTCCATCGCCTTGCGCAGGTCGAAGTGCTCCTGCACGCCGACGAAGTAGGTGGGCAGTTGGGCGCTGGTGAGCTGGGCGCGGACCCATTTCCCTTCTGCCTCACGCTCCTGCTGGAACGTGCCTTTCACCATCAACGTCATCGCCTGCTCCTTGGTCCAGCCATCGACCTGCACGCCCTGGTCGAGAATCGCGTTGGCAACCGTGCGCAGATAGAACTTGTAGCGCACCAGATGGAACAGCGGATCGTTGTCGAGGTAACCCTGGTCCATCATCATCGATTCGGTGTACACCGCCCAACCTTCGGCGAACATGCCCGAGCGCAGAACGCCGCGCAGCGCGGACGGATAACGCGCCGAATGCATGCCTTCCAGATAATGGCCGGGCATCGCTTCGTGGATCGACAGCAGATGGATCATGCGCGTGTTGTATTCGCGCAGGAACGAGTCGGTCTGCTTGTCGGTCCAGTCGTCCGGAATCGGTGAGATCGCGTAATAGGTCTTCAGTCCCTTGTCGAGCGGGCCAGGCGAATCGCAGTAGGCCACGGCAACGCCACGCTGGAATTCCGGCATCAGGATGATCTCGACCGGATCGTCGGGTACCGTGACCAGATCCTTTTCTTTCACGAATGCGGTGGCCTGCGCCAGCGCCTGCTTTGCGGCATCGACCACGGCATTGCGTGCGGGTTTTTCGGCGTAGGCCAGTTCCAGCGCGGCTTCGATCGCGGTCTGTTGCTGTTCGTCGCTGGGGGTATCAGGCATTGCCGGCGCGCCGGGTTTGTCTTTCAAGACCTGCTGCGCGATTGTGTACATCTTGCCGCGAACGCTGACGAGTTCCGCTTCTGCACGCAGCTTGATCTCGGCGCGGGACAGCGACGACATCAACGCAAACTTGAGTTTTTCATCGTAAAGTTTTTGACCGATTCGGAAATCGCCTTTCGCGTTCGGCACCAGTGTCTTGTCGAGCCACACCTGCTGTTCCGCCACTGCAGCGCGCAGGCCGGCGATCGCGGCATCAAGGCGTTTTCGATCGTCGCCCTGCAATTGATCGGCGTTCGGCACGATGAACTGTTCGACCAGCGAAATCACGCCGCTGTTCTGTCTAGCGACGGTTTCGGCATGGATCTTCGGCACGCGCGCGGGATCGATGTTCTCGCGCATCTGCGCATAAAGCGCCGGGATTTTCTCCATGCGCGCAGTGGCGGACTTCAGTCGTTCCGGCAGCGGTGCGAATTCGCGCGCCATCAGGTTGTAGATCGCGCCGCCAGCGAGGCCGCTGTACATCTGCGGATCCCATGCCCACGACTGCAATGTGTCCGTTCCCCAGATGTCGCCCTCGATCTGGTTGCGCATGATCGAGGCATCGACCTGGTGCTCGCGCGAGAGTTTTCCGGTTTCGATCGCATCGAGCTCGGTGAGGATCGCTTTCGAGAACGCGATGTATTGCGTGCGTCCGTTCGCGCTCAGATCGTCCAACTCTGCATCGAAACGATGATCGCCCTGCTGGGTCGCATTGACCGGATTGAGCTTCAGCCAGCCGTCCAGCCAGCGTTTGCTGAGTTCGGTGAATCTCGCTTCGACGGCGGTATCGGTGGTCGTCATGGCGGTATCCTTCGCGGTCGGTTCGGCGGGGGCGCCGGTGTTCGGGCCGCTGCAGGCGGCAAGTGTCGCGACCAAAAATGCGACGGCGAGCGGGGTCAGGCGCATGAGCAGGATTCCATCGGAATGAAGCGCCCAAGGATAGGGGGTAACGGGGACGTTCGCATCTGCCGTGTATTGTCGAATCGACAGTAGCGCGTGGTGAAAACGGAACGCACTTGTCATCACGAACGAGGGTGCAGCGCGAGGAGGCGTCTGATCGGGCCTGATCGGAAGCGAAGTATCCGCAGATCCCATCGATTTGCAGCGCGAGGGCGTTCGGGATGAAGGGGGAGGCGCATCGCGGCTCCCGCTGCTCCCACAAAAAAACAGGCGTGGATCAGGCCAGACGCTCGTGCCCGCTGTAGACATTCATCCGCCCATCGCGGGCGAATGCGATCAGGGTCAGGCCGGCGGTCTCCGCGTGCCGGATCGCCAATCCGGTCGGTGCCGACATCGCTGCGATCATCGCGATACTCGCATTCGCGGCCTTGTGCACGATCTCATACGATGCGCGCGACGTGATCGCGAGGAAGCCTGTATTCGGATCAAGTCGAGGCGTGGCGCGCAACATCGCGCCGACCAGTTTGTCGACGGCATTGTGTCGCCCGACATCCTCGCGCACGAGGATCCCGCCGCCATGCACGAAGCCGGCGGCATGCACGCCGCCGCTGCGCGCGTTCAAGGGTTGCTGCTGCGAAAGATGTATGAGGCCTGCGTGGATATGTTCGGCAGGAAGGCGGGGGCCGTTGCCGACGGGGCGTGCGGGGCGCAACGCCGCTTGCAGGCTGGACGTACCGCACAGACCGCATCCGCTGCGGCCTTCGAGACCGCGTTGACGCTGTTCAATGTCATCGAAGCGCTGCTGCGGAATCGCGGCATGCAGTGAGATGCCGTATTCGCTGTGCACCACGTCGACCAGTGAGAATTCTTCGGTATTGCCGACGATGCCTTCGCTGATCGCGAATCCGAGCGCGAAGTCTTCGAGGTCCGCAGGTGTGGTCATCATTACCGCGAACGACAGGCCGTTGTAGAGCAGAGCAACCGGGGTTTCTTCGATGACGCATTCGTCGCGCAGGTACGACTCTCCGTCGCAGACATGTACTGCCTCGTACGTTCGAACTCCCGTGCTCATGTCGCGCCTTCGCGTGGTGTGGAAGCCTCGTGCACGCCTGCGCACAGGGCGCGCCCGCGCGAGGTCAGCCGAAGCAGAACGCGATCGCCTTCGCGGCGCTGTTCGACCAGGTCGAGTCCGTCGAAGCGCGGGTCATTGCCAAGCGGAACCAGCAGCCGCTGCAGTTCGCTCAGGCTCAGTGCAAGTCGCTTCGCCACACGGGGCAGTGACATGTCGTCTTCTTCTGCGAGCAGGCGGAGCAGGGCGGGCACCGAGTCTTCGCTCATGGCGCGGCTTTTTTTTCGATCCGGCGCAGATACACCGGAATCGATTTCGATGCGGGTGTGCGCGCACGCTCGGCATGGCTTCCCAGCGGCACCAGCGCATTCGTTTCCGGAAAATAACTGGCGAGACAACCTGCCGGAATATCGTATTCGACCAGACGGAAATGCTCCGCGACGCGTTCACCGTCGTTCCACACCGAGACCAGATCAACCGTGTCGCCATCGGCGAAGTCGAGCGCATCGAGATCGATTCTGGAAATGAAGCACACGCGACGCAGGCCGTGCACACCGCGATAGCGGTCGTTGCTGCTGTACACGGTGGTGTTGTACTGGTCGTGGGAGCGGATGGTCATGAGCTGCAGAAGCGGCCCCTCACCCGCCCTTCGGGCACCCTCTCCCCGCAGGCGGGGAGAGGGAAGTGCAGATGCCGGCCTTTCACCAGGCAGCCTCTCATCAGACGGGTTCTCATCAGAGAGCTTCTCATCAGGAGGCGTCTTGTCCTCGTTCTTGTCGTCGTCCTCGTTGGCGGCATGCACGCCACCCTCTCCGAGAAAATGATGCGAGAAATGGTGGCTGTCCCGTGCATTCTCGCGTGCGGCATTGTCGCTATCACTCGACGTATCTGCGCTTCCCTCTCCCCGCTTTCGGGGAGAGGGTGCCCAAAGGGCGGGTGAGGGGCGCTCTTCCGCCAGTGAATGCGCAAAGAATTGCGCCTTGCCCAGCGCTGTCGGGAAGACGCGGTCGCGCGCCGGATGATGCAGATGAAAACCTCCCGGATGACGAACCTGCGCATTGAATTGTTCGAAACCGGGAATCACGTTCGCGATACGGTCTCGGATGCGATCGTAATCTTCGATCAGCGAACACCATGGGATCGTGCTTTGCGGCAGGGTCGCTGCGGCAAGCCGAGCGACGATGGCAGGTTCGGACAACAACTGTTCCGATGCAGGAGGATTCATGCCCGACGAGAGATGCACCATGCTCATCGAATCCTCCACTGTCACCGCTTGCGGCCCTGAGGCCTGTAGATCGATCTCGGTGCGGCCGAGGCAGGGCAGGATCAGTGCATCGTGGCCATGGACGACATGCGAGCGGTTGAGTTTGGTGCTGACCTGCACGGTCAACGTGCAGTTGCGTAGCGCCGCGTGGGTCAGATTCGTGTCCGGTGTGGCTGCGGCGAAGTTGCCGCCCATCGCGAAAAACACCTTGCCATGGCCGTCGCGCATCGCTTCGATTGCGGCGATCGTGTCGAAACCATGTTCGCGCGGCGGACTGAAGCCGAACTCTTTGCCGAGATTGTCCAGAAAGGCGTTTGTCGGTTTCTCGTAGATGCCCATCGTGCGGTCGCCTTGCACATTGGAGTGGCCGCGCACGGGGCACGGGCCTGCGCCGGGTTTGCCGATATTGCCGCGCATCAGCAGCAGGTTCGTCAGCATCTGGATGGTAGCGACACTGCGGCGGTGTTGGGTGATGCCCATGCCCCAGCAGACGATGGTGGCGTGGCTGTGGAGGTAGATATCTGCAGCCTGCGCCAACTGCGCGCGGGTCAGTCCGGACTCACGTTCGATGTCCGTCCATTCGGTCAGACGGATGCTGTCGGCGAAATCGTCGAAGCCGTGGGTGTTCGCAGCGATGAACGCGCGGTCCAGAGCGCCGCCTTCCAGCATGTGTGGGTCGGACTCGCTGTCCGCGTGTTCGATGACGGTCTTGGCGATGGCGATCACCACTGCCAGATCACCGCCGATCCTCGGTTGGAAGTAGTGCGAAGCAATGGCGGTCGATCCGCCGCTCAGCATTTCCGACGGCGATTGCGGGTCGGTGAAGCGCTCCAGGCCGCGCTCGCGCAGGGGGTTGAACACCACGATCCTGCAGCCGCGTTTCGCCGCGCGCCGCAGTTCGCCGAGCATGCGCGGGTGGTTGGTGCCCGGGTTCTGGCCGAAGATGAAAATCGCATCTGCCAGCTCGAAATCATCGAGCGTCACTGAGCCCTTGCCGCTGCCGATCTGTTCGGTCATCGCCACGCCGGACGGCTCGTGGCACATGTTCGAGCAATCCGGCATGTTGTTGGTGCCATAGACACGTACGAACAGCTGATAGAGAAAGGCGGCTTCGTTCGATGTGCGGCCGGAGGTGTAGAAGATCGCTTCGTTCGGCGAGGCGAGCGCATCCAGTACGGCAGCGATGCATGCGAAGGCCGCGTCCCAGCCGATCGGTACGTAATGGTCGCTGGCCGGGTCGTAGGCCATGGGCTCGGTAAGCCGGCCTTGGGCTTCCAGGAATTCATCGGTCTGTTCCGCGAGCCACGTCACGCTGTGCTCAGCGAAGAAGTCCGCAGTGACGCGCTTGGAGGTGGCTTCGTTGGCGACGGCCTTGACGCCGTTTTCGCAGAAATCGAAGGTCGAATGCGGGTTGCGGTCGGGCCAGGCGCAGCCGGGGCAGTCGAAGCCGGTGGGCTGGTTGGTGCGCAGGAGGGTGCTGGGGCCGCGCAGTACGGCATCCTGTTGGCGCAGCGCCTGCCAGGAGGACTTCAGGGCATCCCATCCGCCGGCGGCTTTGTCGTAGTGGCGGACCGAGCCGTCGTTTTCTTTGTTGTCGTCGCGTTCTTTTGCCATGCCGGCATGCTAACGCAGCCGGCCGGGTCGCTGGACGTCACGAATCCGGTCAGCGTAGATTGTCGACTGGCCTGTCTGTGGTCCAGAAGGCCATCGTGATCGCGCCGTCGCAACCGTGCCATCGCAACCGTGCTGCCGTGACCAGCCAGACAACAGGAACAAGCCCCGTTTTGACAGAAGCCATTGCCAGCCTCGATGTTGCCCTGAACCATGCTTCGCGCTTGCTTGGCAGCGATCCCGAGCTGGCCGGTGAGCAGGCCAGCGAGATCCTGAAGGTGGTGCGCGACCATCCCGCCGCGCTGCTGATCCTGGCGACGGCACACCGCATGCGTGGCCGCACTACTGAAGCGCTGGCGATCCTGCAGCCATTGTCGGAAGCCCAGCCACAGGCGGCGCTGGTGCAATACGAGCTTGCGCTTGCGCTCGGCCGCAGTGGGCGTGGCGACGAGGCGCTGGCTGCATTGCGGCGTGCCTTGGTGCTGAAGCCCGGTTTGCCGCAGGCATGGTTGGCGTTGGCCGACCATCTGCGCGTGATCGGTGATGCCGAAGGTGCGGACGCCGCCTATCTGTCCTACGTTCGTCATTCCGCCAAAGATCCGCATCTACTGCAGGCTGCCGAGGCGCTGGCCGACAACCGCCTCGCCGATGCCGAGCCATTGCTGCGCGGATGGCTGAAGCAGCATCCGACCGACGTTGCCGCGATCCGCATGCTCGCCGAGCTGGCGGTGCGAGTCGGTCGCAGCGAAGAAGCGCAACATCTGCTCGAACGTTGCCTGGAACTCGCGCCCGGTTTTCGCGAGGCGCGCCAGCATTACGCGCTGGTGCTGCATCGCGATCAGCAATCGGAGCGTGCGCTGGCGCAGCTCGACATCCTGTTGGCGGGCGATGCGAGTAATGCAGGCTGTCGCACGCTCAAGGCCGCGATCCTCTGCCGTCTCGGCGAATACGATGCGGGCATCGATCTGTATGACGCGATCCTGCGCGAATATCCCAACAATCCCCGCGTGTGGATGAGTCACGGGCACGCGCTCAAGACTGCTGGTCGTCAGGAAGAGGCCATCGCGGCTTATCGTCACAGCATCACGCTGGATCCCGCTTTCGGTGAGGCGTATTGGAGTCTCGCCAATCTCAAGACGTTCCGTTTTGGAGACGACGAGATTTCGGCGATGCGTGCGCAGCTCGCCCGTGAAGATCTCGATGTCGAACATCGTTTCCATTTCGATTTCGCGCTCGGCAAGGCGCTGGAAGATCGCGCCGAGTATGCGGACTCGTTCACGCACTACGCGGCAGGCAACGCGCTGCGCCTACAGACGATGCCTTACCGCTCGGGTGACACGCGCATGCGCGTCGCGCGTGCGAAGCAGGTCTATACACGCGATTTCTTTGCTGCGCGTGCCGGATGTGGCGATGCTGCGTCCGACCCGATCTTCATCGTCGGTCTGCCTCGCTCGGGTTCGACGCTGATCGAGCAGATCCTGTCCAGCCATTCTGCGGTGGAAGGCACGATGGAGTTGCCAGAAATCATCGCGATGACCCGCGCATTGCGCCGCGATGCCGATCCGTCTGCGAGTTATCACGAGGTGTTGGCGGAGCTTCCGTCGGACGCGTTCGCCGAACTCGGGCAGCAGTATCTGCAGCGGACCCGTGTCCAGCGCAAGACCGTCGCACCGTTGTTCATCGACAAGATGCCGAACAATTTCCTGCATCTGGGGCTGATCCATCTGATGCTGCCGAACGCGAAGATCGTCGATGCGCGTCGTCATCCACTGGCATGCTGTTTTTCGGGTTTCAAACAGCACTTCGCGCGCGGCCAGAATTTCAGTTACAGCCTCGACGACCTCGGCCGCTATTACCACGATTATGTCGAGCTGATGGCGCACTTCGATGAGGTCTTGCCGAATGGCGGGTTTCCACAGCGCGTGCATCGCGTGATCTACGAGCAGATGGTCGACGATACCGAAATCGAAATCCGTCGGCTGCTCGACTATTGCGGTTTACCGTTCGAGGACCGCTGTCTGCGCTTCTTCGAAAACGATCGCCCGGTGCGTACCGCCAGTTCCGAGCAGGTGCGGCGCCCGATCAATCGGGATGGCATCGACCAGTGGCGCAACTACGAACAGTTTCTCGATCCGCTCAAGGCGGCACTCGGTCCAGTGCTCGATGTTTATCCTGACGTACCCGGATTCTGGTCTGGAGCCTGATGCTGCGGGGGCTCCAGGAAGTGCTGCAGGTATTGCTCCAGTAACTGCTCCAGTCAATGCTTCAGAAAGTGTTCCACTCGTTTCAATCGGTTTGATGTTCCAACACTCGGGGAGAGTCCTATGCGCAAGACAGCAGGTTTACGAAGCAAAAAGAATCGCAGGCCAGCGGGGCTTGCGAGGATGCCGTTGACGGCGGCGATCTACGTCGCTTTCGGCAGCATGGCGTTTGCCGGCGCGGCGGCCGCGCAGGATACCGGCGGGGATGCGCCGGCGCTGGACACGATTACCGTTACCGCGCAGAAACGGACGGAAAATCTGCAGGATGTGCCGATCAGTTTGAACGTCATCGGCGCGCAACAGCTCGACGAGATGCAGGTCAACGATTTCGAGGATTACGCCAAGCTGCTGCCGAGCGTGTCGATCACGCCCAACGGTCCGGGCTTCGGTCAGGTCTATATGCGCGGCGTGGCCAGCGGCGGTGATGGCAATCATTCCGGTCCGTTGCCAAGCGTCGGCATCTATCTGGACGAACAACCGATCACGACCATCCAGGGTGCGCTCGATCTTCACGTCTACGACATGGAGCGTATCGAAGCCTTGGCCGGTCCGCAGGGCACGCTCTATGGCGCGAGTTCCGAATCCGGCACGCTGCGTCTGATCACGCGCAAGCCCGACGCCACGGGATTTTCATCGGGTTATGGCGTCGAGGCGAACTCCGTGACTGGCGGCGGCTTCGGCCACGTCGTCGAAGGCTTCGTCAACGTACCGGTGTCCGACAATGCGGCGATCCGTCTGGTTGGCTGGCAGAAGAACGATGCCGGTTACATCGACAATATTCGCGGCACTCGGACTTATCCGACCTCGGGTATCGTCGACGACAATTTCGATCTCGCCAAAGATGACTACAACGATGTCGATACCGTCGGCGCGCGTCTCGCGCTGAAACTCGATCTCAACGAAAACTGGACGATCACGCCGACGATCATGGGGCAGCGCCAGAAAGCCCACGGCGGTTTCGCGTACGACACCACGGTCGGTGAATATCAGGTGATCCACGCCTACCCGGAAAAATCCGACGACCGCTGGACCCAGGCCGCATTGACGGTGCAGGGCAAGATCGGCAATTTCGACCTGACGTATGCGTTCGCGCATCTGAAGCGCGATGTCGACTCCGACTTCGATTACAGCGATTACGGTTACTGGTACGACACGCTGGCCGGGTATGGCGCGTATTTCTACGATGACAATGGCGATCTGGTGAATCCGGCCCAATACGTCCAGGCCAAAGATGGTTACAAGAAGACCAGTCACGAGTTGCGTCTTTCTTCGCCACAGGACAAGCGACTGCGCTTCGTTGCCGGATTGTTCTGGCAGGATCAATCCCACGACATCCAGCAGCGCTATCGGGTCGACAACCTCGCCGATTCGCTGTCGGTACGCGGCTGGCCGGATACGATCTGGTTGACCAAGCAGGAACGCAACGATCACGACGAAGCCATCTTCGGCGAACTCAGTTTCGATATCACCGACAAACTGACGGCGATGGCAGGATTCCGTCATTTCCGTGCGGACAATAGCCTCAAGGGTTACTTCGGCTTCTCGGAAGGCTATCTGTCGCAGAGCGGCGCACCGCCGGAAACACGCTATGGCCAGGCTGCCTGCATCGTGCGTTATGGTGCTGATCCCGCCAATTGGCCGTCGTTCAACGGTGCGCCATGTACGGTGTTCGACAAGAGCGTGAAAGAGAAGGACACGCTCGGCAAGTTCAATCTGTCATACAAGTTCGCGCCGAACCGGATGATGTATCTCACGTGGTCGGAAGGTTACCGGCCCGGTGGTATCAACCGTCGCGGCACGTTGCCGCCGTATCTCACCGAGTTCCTGACCAATTACGAGATCGGCTGGAAAACGTCGTGGCTCAATAATCGGTTGACGTTCAATGGTGCTGCGTTTCATCAGGTGTGGGACGACTTCCAGTTCCCGATCCTGGGGCAGAATGGTTTGACTGAAATCCGGAACGCAAACCAGGCGCGCATCCAGGGACTTGAAATGGATGTGAACTGGGCTGCCACCTACAACCTCAAGTTGTCGGCGGGCGTCGGCTTCTACGATGCGCAGCTCACCGAAAATTATTGCGGTGATGTCGATACCAACGGCAAGCCGATCACGACCTGCACCACGCCGCAGGCGCCTGATGGCACACGTCTGCCGATCACCGCTGATGTGAAGGGTAATGTCACCGCGCGCTACACTTTCGATATTGGCGGTTACGAAGCTTACTGGCAGGGTGCTGTGGTCCATGAAGGTCGCCGCACTTCCGATCTGCGTCTGGCTGAGCGTGACATCCTGGGCGACATGCCGAGTTACGAGCTGGTGGACTTTTCGCTCGGTGCGCGCAAGAACAACTGGTCGGTGGATTTCTACGTCAAGAATCTGTTCGACAAGACGGTGCAGTACGATCGGACCACGCAGTGCGCAGTATCGATCTGCGGCGGTGAGGTGTATGTCGTATCGGGCCAGCCGCGTACGATCGGTATCAAGTTCAGTCAGGAATTCTGATCGGATCGGAAAGCTTTCGAATCAGCAACCCTTCGAATCAGACTGTGTCGTGCAATACAAAAAGCCGTATAAACAGGCCGCCTTCGGGCGGCCTGTTTTTTTGTCATTCCGACGGAGTCGCGGAGACCGCTGCCCGCACTACGGTGACCGTGCAGGGGGCTTCCGCGACCACGCGCGCGGAGACGCTGCCGAGGATGCGGCGTACGCCAGTCACGCCGCGGGCGCCCATGATCAGTTGATCCACGCCATTGTCGCGGGCGTAGTCGAGCAGGGCATGTGCGGGGTCGCTGTGTTCGAGCACGTGTACAGTGACGCGGTGTTCGTCCAGGCCGAGTGGGCGGATCCAGTCGCGTAACGCCAGCAGCCGTTTTACGTGGCGGTTGCGGCCTTGTGCATCCAGATTGCTGTCCAGACCGATGCGCGCAGTACGCATCACGGTGACGCAGGCCAGACGCGATTGCGGGAATGTCGAGATGATCCGCTGCAGATTGCCGCGCAGTGCGGCGCAAAGTGCCGCGTCTTCGTGTTTGAGGTCGATCGCGACCATCAACAGCGGCGCATGATCAAGGTGATCGCTGATGGCTTTGTGCGTGACGCGGTCGCGCCCCTGGAATTTCCACCAGCGCTGGATCACGGTGAGACGTCCATCGCGATGGCTGCGGTCGGCGCGCTGGGTCAGCTGCACTTGTTCCGGATGCTGCAGATCGTGCGCGAGCTGCGCGGCAGTGGCGTGGCGTGCGTCGGGGTCTACTTCAAGGCAGCGCAGGATGACCTCCTGCAGCCAGCGAGGGATGCCCGGGCGCAGCACACGCGGTGGGGTCGGGTCGCGATACAGACGCCGGCGCAGGCCGGCGGGGCTGCCGGGATTGCCGAATGGGCGTTCGCCGGTGGCGAGGTGATACAGCGTGACGCCGAGCGCGAACAGATCGCTGCGTGGATCGTCGCGCTGGCCCAGCACCTGTTCCGGTGCGATGTAGGGCGCGGTGCCGATCGGCACGCGGAACTGCTCGGCAAGCAGGTCGGGCAGGTGTGCGTGGTGCGAGAGACCGAAATCGATCAGCGCAACGATGCCGTCGTTCGCGCCGCCGGATCGATGCAGCAGATTGCTCGGTTTGATGTCGAGGTGGATGACCTGTTGCTGGTGCAGGGCATGGATCGCGGTTGCGGTCAGCGCGCCGAGTGTTGCGACCTGCTGCGGAGGTAGCGGTGCCTTGTCCAGCAACGGGCGCAGGGTTTCGCCGGCGAGATGCTCCATCACCAGCCACGGTTGATCGTGGTAGTCGCCGGCTGCAATGAACTGTGGTGTGTAGGGGCCTTTCAGTTGCGGCAGGATCATCCGTTCGACTTCGAAACCGACGATCTGCGTTGCCGCCTCGCCGTAGCCGATGCGCGCCAACTTCATCAGCAATGGCATGGTGTGATCGCGATGCGTGACCCGCCAGAGGGTGGCCATGCCGCCCTCATGCAGCGGTGCGATCAGCTCGAAGCCGTCGATGACCAACCCGGGTTTGAGCGCGACCGGCATCTCAGCGGCCGTCCACCAGACGTTGCGCCAACGATACGGGCAATCCGGCGGCGACAATCCTGCGCGCCGCTTCATGGTGGTCGTACGCCACACGCAATGTGGTGAGCGTGCCTGCGGCGGTGTCGTACAGGCCGCAGCATGCGGCCGGATTGCCGTCGCGCGGTTGACCCATTGATCCCGGCAGCGCGAGCCAGCGGCGACTGCCGAGCAGCGGCATCGCCACGCCCGGTGTCGGTGCGAAATGCCGCGCACCACCTTCCGGCTGTGAGTGGTACAGCGCCGGTTCGTGGACATGCCCGCAGAACGTGATGCGTTGCCGGGTTGCGCCGATGCTCTGCGCCGCCGCCAGCACGTTCGCGATATAGCCCCATTGCGCTGGCGCCCATGCGTTGGCATGGACATAGAGGCGGTCTTCATCTTCGATGCTCAGCGGCAGCCCGGAGAGGAACGCCGACTGCGAGGTCGACAGGCGTCCGCGCGTCCAGTCGATCGCCGCCTGCGCGTGTGGATGTCTCTGCGCGTGTGCATCCTCGGCCGCGCTGCGCAGCACGGCTTCGTCATGGTTGCCGTAGACCGCCAGCCCACCTTCCGCGACCAGCGCCTGCACGGTGTCGACCGCCCATTCCGGGTCTGCACCGTAGCCGACGATGTCGCCGAGGACGATCGCACGGTCGAAGCCGATGCGGCGCAGCTTCGCGAGGCAGGCGTCGCCCGCATCGCGGTTGGCGTGCAGATCAGCAAGCAGGGCAAGTCGCATGGGATGGTCGGCGTAGGGTCTGTTGGCGTGTGGTTCGCCGTCATCCTATGCCGTCGCCGTCTGCCCAGCGATTGGCGATTGGTCGAAGGCGGTCAGCGTTTCGGCTTCGATGCGGGCTCGGGTGCCGTCCGTACCGGCAGCAGTACGTTGCACAGGTCGATATGCCCGGCAGGGCGCTTGTAGAAGTCGTCGCGACGGTTTCGGCGTGCTTCCACCAGATCGGTGAACAGGCGGGTGTCGGTACGCAGCACCTGCAGTTTCAGGCGGTCGACCGGTTTGAGGTCCGCTGCCAGCCGGATCGATTTGATCGTGATCCGCTGTTCGGGCTTCTCATAGAAGCCCAGTGGCCCCGTGCCGCGCGGAAGCACGCTCAGCAATTCCATGCCCTGCACGACGCGCCCGACAGTGGTGATGTTGCGGTCGAGCTGTCGCGGCGATTGGCCAGTCACGACATACAGCTCGGCGCCGGTGCTGGAGTCGGCCGCGAGATCGCGTCCGGCGCCAACAGTGCCGTAGCAGTGCGCCAGCCATGCGGTGCCTTCGGCCGTGTCCAGCCCGACCGGGAAGCCATCGCTGAATCCGACCTGGCGGGCCCAGCCGTCGACATCAGGCAGGGCCGTGAACAGGACGTTCCGGTTGCTGCGCGTGAACTCGGCCGGCAGCTTCGCCTTGGCGCCTTTCGGCAGCGGCCTGCGGGCGTTTTCTTCTTCGGCGGCATCGCCCCATTGCACGACGAAGTTGTCCTGCGAACGGTTGATGCTCAGCCCGTTCCAGTAGCCGCCTTTCGCCATCGCCTTGATGTTGGCGACATGTGCCGGCGCGAATTCGGGCGCGAGTTCGATCACGACCCGGCCGGCGTCGAGGTCCATGTACAGCGTCCGCGCCGGGTCGAGATTGCGCCAATCGGAAGGTTTTGAGCCGTCCAGCAGTTCCTGCATCGATTTGGGCTTGTCGGTCGTGGTCGGTGGGGTTTGTGCAACAGCAGCGATGGCCGCGCTCAGCAGTGTGGCAGCCATCAGGATCATGGACGGACGAACGCGGGGTGTATTCACGATGGCGACTCTCCCAGAAGTTAGCGCCCAATTCTGGCCGAGAAGGCGAGGTCGGGCCAGCGACGCGTCGCGTGCCAGGGTGATATGACCTACGGCACATCCACTATGTTCAAGTTATTAATAGAGTGATCTCAACGCTATACCGCTGATCACTGCAGAGGCCGACATGAACTTGCCAGCGATGCCCGATGAGCCCACCGATGCCCTGTTGCGGAAGTTCCAGAAGGAACTGTCTGCCGGGACGGTCTCGCTGGCGCTGTTGGCGGTGTTGGGCGCCGCCACCGAACCGATGTACGGCTACCAGATCGCCAAAACGCTTGAGCGGCAGGGCGATGGTGTGCTCAGCGGCAAACAGAGTGCGCTGTACCCCGTGTTGCGCAATCTGGAAGGGGCCGGGTTGCTGGAAAGCCGGGTCGAGCCATCGATCAGTGGGCCGCCGCGCCGTTATTACAGCATCACGCCCTCAGGCCGGGACACCTTGCGTGCCTGGACCGAAGCATGGTGCGCCACCAGAGATTCCGTCGATTCCGTCTTGAAGGGGAGCCTGTCATGAACACCCGTCCGTTGCCGACCAACATTCCCGATTACCTCGAACATCTGCGGCGTTCGCTGGCGGGTGCCGACCCGGCGCTGATCCAGGACGCGCTGTACGACGCCGAGGAATACCTGCGCTCGGAGATGGCCGAAAATCCGTCGATGAGCGAGGCCGATGTGATCGCGCAGGTGGCGTCTAGCTATGGCGCACCGGACGAGGTGGCCGACATCTATCGCGATACCGAAGTGAAAGTGCAGGCCGCGTTGCGGACGCCGCCGGCACGCCCGAACCAGCAGCAGCGATCCGTGTTCGGCAAGTTCTTCGGCGTGATCGCCGAGCCGCGCACCTATGCCGCGTTGTTCTACATGCTGCTGTCGTTGGCCACCGGCATCTTCTATTTCACCTGGGTGGTGACCGGGATTTCGGTCTCCGCAGGCTTGGCGGTGCTGATCATCGGCATTCCATTCGCGATCCTGTTCTTTGGCTCGGTGCGGATGTTTTCGCTGCTCGAAGGCCGCATCGTCGAAGTGATGCTGGGTGAACGCATGCCGCGCCGGCCGCTGTATACCAGTCGTGGCAAACCATGGCTGGCGCGTATCGGCGAGATGTTCTCGGATCCGCGCACGTGGACGACGATGTTGTACATGTTGTTGATGATGCCGTTGGGCATCCTCTATTTCACGATCGCGCTGACGATGCTGGCAACATCCCTGTCGTTCATCGCGACGCCGGTCATGGTGTTGCTGGGTTATGCAACGGTCAATCAGGATTTCGATGGATGGGTCGTGCTGGGAACGCAGAACGGCGTCTTCGGTACATCGTTGGGATATGTGGCGCTACCGCTGGTCTTCGTGACTGGATTCCTGCTGCTGTTCGTCACGCTGCACGTCGCTCGCGGCATCGGTCATCTGCACGGGCAGTTCGCCAAGCATCTGCTGGTGAAGACTTCGCAATACGCCTGACGCCTGACGCCTGACGCCTGATCGCTGGTGCTCGATTCCGTGGTTGACGCGGTGGTTGATGCGGTGAGTGATCCTGATCATCGATGACAGACAAAGGCCCTCCCGCTCGGCAGCAGGAGGGCCTTTTTCATGTATCGATGTCGGACGATGCTCAGCTGGTCTTGCGGCGACGCGGGACCGGTTGCTCGGGCTTCGCCGTCTTTTCGCTTTCGGATGGCGTCGCATATTTCGCAATGAAATCGCGTACCTGCGGATACACCTGGTCGCGCCATCGACGGCCACTGAAGATGCCGTAGTGGCCGGCACCCTCTGCAGTGAGATGGACGCGATGGGTTTCCGGAATGTTGGTGCACAGCTTGTGCGCTGCACGAGTCTGGCCGAGGCCCGAGATGTCGTCGAGTTCGCCCTCGATCGTCATGAGTGCGGTATTGCGGATCGCCGAGGGTGTCACGCGCTCGCCGGCGACCTCCCACAGCCCGCGCGGCAACAGATGTTCCTGGAAGACGATGCGCACGGTATCCAGGTAATACTCCGCAGGCATGTCCAGCACAGCGTTGTATTCGTCGTAGAAGCGACGATGCGCGTCGGCATCGTCGAGGTCGCCCTTGAGCAGGTCCTGGTAGAAATCCCAATGCGACATCATGTGGCGCTCGGGATTCATCGCGAGAAAGCCCATGTGTTGCAGGAAACCGGGATACACGCGACGGCCTCGACCGGGGTAATTCGATGGCACGTTGTGGATGAGATTCTGCTCGAACCACCACAATGGTTTATCCGCAGCAAGATTGTTCACTGCCGTCGGCGATTCACGCGTGTCGATTGGCCCGCCCATCATCACCAGCGAACGCGGCGTGACTTCGCCACGGGCGGCCATCAGCGATACCGCCGCCAGCACCGGCACCGTTGGCTGGCAGACGCTGACCACGTGCAGGCTTTCAGCGCCGATATGGCGAATGATGTTCTGGATGGTCACGACGTAATCGTCGAGCGTGAAGGCGCCATCTTCCCTTGGCACCATGCGTGCGTCGACCCAATCGGTGACGTACACCTTGTGATCGCGCAGCAGTGTCTTCACGGTGTCGCGCAACAGGGTGGAGTGATGGCCGGACAGTGGTGCCACCACCAGTACCGGCGGGTCGTCCTTCAGATCGACGACGCCATCGGTTTCATCGGAGAAGCGCTTGAAGCGAAGGAGGCGGCAAAACGGCGTACGCAGGACTTCGCGTTCGACTACCGGATACTCCCGTCCCTCGGAGGTCACGCTGTGGATGCCGAACTTCGGCTTCTCGTAGTCCTTGCCGATTCGGTAGAGCAACTCGCAGCCGGCAGCGGCGCGCTGTGCATGTGGCATCGTCGAGAGCCAACTGCCGGGCGCCGAGAACATTCTGGCGTTGGCTTCGGCCCAGTAAGTGACCGGCGCCATCCAGGCGCGGCCCAGCTCGTGCATCTGATAAAGCAACATCGGGTAGCCCCTGTTGTGCAGTAGCGAATGTTGTGCAGCAGCGGATGTTGCGCCGCAGCATACTCCATCCACCGGGGCAGGACAGGACCTGTGCCGCAATCTCCTGGCCGGGTTACGCTTGTCGCATGACTGCACGAGACGAAGACATCACCTGGTTCTGTGATCTGCTGGCGCCGCTGGGCCGGATCACCACCCGCCGGATGTTCGGTGGGGCAGGGCTGTATGCGGATGGATTGATCATCGCGCTGGATATCGAGAACACGCTCTATTTGAAGGCCGATGCGCTGACTCGGGATCGATTCGCCGCCGCCGGGGGCTCGCCGTTCGTGTATCAGGGCAAAGACAAGTCAGGGAAAGACAAAGCGGTCACAGTGAACTACTGGATGCCGCCAGAGGACGCCATGGATTCGCCCGAAGCCATGCTGCCGTGGGCGCGGCTGGCGCAGGAAGCATCACTCCGCAATGTCGCGTCCAAACCAGCGGTCAGAAAAACGACCGCCAAGCGTTCTCGCACATCCACCAAGGCGTGATCGCTCAGCCCAGCTCCAGCGCAGCGGCATCACCCGCGAGCGAGGGCGACAGCCAGCAGTGCGAGCCCAGCGCCGCAAAGCCCTGCGCATGCAGACGTTGCCGGTAGAACTTCGCCGGCCTGCGCAGAAAGCCGTCATGGTCGCCTTCGATATCGTCGTCGGCCGTGAACGTTTCGAGGAACGCGATGCCGCCGCAGAGTTCGCTCAGTCCCGGCAGGCCACGATCGAGTTCGCGAGTGGGCAGGTAGTGCAGGACATCGCTGCAGATCAGCAGATCCACCGGCGGGCAGGGACGCAATACAGCGAAATCGCCGAAGCGTGCGAGATGCAGATTGCGCCGCGCGCTGTAGCGCTGCACCGCATATTCGCTGCTGTCGAAGCCGAGATACTCTGCTTTCGGCCGAAGTTTCAGCAGCGGTGCGCGCCATGCACCTTCGCCGCAGCCGATATCGAGCACTGTGCGGAGCGGGCGTTCGAGATGGTATTCGGCAGTCGCCACCGCAAGCGCGATCTTGCGCTGCAGACGTTGTCGCCCACCGATTCCTGAGTCGCGATACCAGCGGTCGAAGTAATCGCGATCGTAGCGTTTTTCCGAAACAGTCATGTCTTACCGATGATCAGTGATGTCATCGACAGAGAGCCGATCACATCGTCGTTGAAGAATTCCAGTGGATCATCATCGCGTGCCAGCGCAAGCGCGTACAGCAGCGGCAGATAATGCTCAGGCGTGGGGATCGACTCCCGTGCATCATCGCCGAGTGTGGGCCAGTCAGCGAGCGCGGCGAGGTTGCCTTCGCGGATCAGCGCGTTGACGCGATCGCGGAAGCGTAGCGCCCAGGGCAGTGGTGTCGGATCCCGCCAATTGAACTGACGCAGGTTGTGGACGATATCGCCACTGGCGACCACGAGTATGCCTTCGTCCCGCAGTGGTGCCAGACGCTGCGCCAGCGCCACATGCCAAGCGCCAGGGCGACGCGAATCGATGCCGAGCTGTACGACGGGAATGTCCGCGTCAGGATACATGGGGCGAAGCACGCTCCAGGCGCCGTGGTCGAGTCCCCTGTCTGGATCGATGCGCGCGGTAAAGTCTTCGCCGAGGAGATCGACCACACGCTGTACGAGTGTGGGATCGCCGGGTGCCGGATAACGCACGTCGAACAACGCCTGCGGGAAGCCGCCGAAATCATGGATGGTCGATGGTTGCGCGCTGCCGGTCAGCCAAGGACCGGGCGTTTCCCAATGCGCGGACACGCACAGGATCGCGCGCGGAAGCGGCACTCGCGCGCCGAGCGCGCGCCACATGCGCGACCACGGATTGTCGTCGATCGCGTTCATGGGAGAGCCGTGACCGAGGAACAGCACCGGAAATGGCAGTGTGGGCGCGGCTTTCTGCGGAAGTGTCATGTGAATCTCCTCGGAGGGGTCTCCGGGAAATTTCAAGTATCGGCTGCGGCGGAATGTCCGCGCCATACCCAGCGCGCAGCACGCACCGTATTGGCGTTGAGACGGGCGACGAGCGCTTCGTTCTGGTAGCCGCCAGCGACCACGAACATGATTGGAATACCGCGTTCTCTTGCCATCTGGAAGACGGTGACATCCCGCGAGAACATTTCGGAGGTACTCAGGCGCGCCAGACTTTTCGGGTCGTTTTCGTGGCAATCTGCGCCCGCCTGATAGACCAGAAGATCAGGTTTGTGGGTATCGATGATCTCGCCCGTTTCCCGTAATGCATCCAGATAGCTCTCGAACCCCTGTTCACGCGCACGCACCATGAAGGCCCACGAGCGCGTACCGCCGAGACAACCGAAACGCGTACCGAAGATCGATACGTTGTACAGGTTCGGTAGGCGTGCCGCATATTCTTCGGTGCCATTGCCGCCGTGCTCATCGCAGTCGATGATCATGATCTTGCGGTCGGGCTGGATCAGCGCAAGCAACGCCAATCCATTCAGGGGGCAGAAGCCGCTGCCGGACGCATACACCGCATGATGGAAGCCGCGGGCGATGTTCATGGCGATGCCGCTTTCTGCGGCCTGCGCGGCTGCAGAGATTTGCCCGCCCAGCATTGCGAGTGTGGCGTCGCGGATGGCCGGTGACCATGGGATGCCTTGGCGTGAGGCCATCGGCTCCTCGCCATTGAGAAATGCGTCGAGATAACGCTCGTCATGGAGCCCATGCAGCAACGACAGGGGCAAGGCCTCGGGTGCTTTCAGCTCCACCAGTCCAAGTCGCACGAGTTTCGAGGCTGTCGTTGCCAGGCGCGAGAGCAATGGCACGTCCGAAGGCGCATAGCTGGCGTCGAAAAATGCCGGTATCCGCATGGTTACCGTTCGCAGAGACGTGTGGATGCGAACATGTGCAGATCTTCGATCGTCGTGGTGAGTGGCGACAGCATATCGCCACGGACCTGTGATTCAAGCTGCGCACTGAAAGCGCGGGGCCGCACCTTCGGTGAAACGGCAAGGGTGGTCAGGCGGAGGAAGCGCGCCTGTACGATCGCCTCCAGCGGCATGGCATGGCCGCATGCGATTGCACGTGCCCCGGCAACGTCTTCCGGGTACTGCAGCGCGAACAGCGAGCCGGGCGGCAATGTGACGCCGCAGATCGAGACGGGAGCAACCGCCATTGCAGAGTGGGATTCGCCCAGCGCCATTTTCTCGACGAGGACGGGTTTACCGGAGTCGTCTTTGAAAATATTGACCTTGCCGCCCCGACGAATGCGGCCGTGAGCGATTTCGAGAAAAAATTCTTCTGCTTGGGAACAGCTTCCTATCTCGGGTTTTTCCGGCATCGCAGGGATGGCAGGAGCCGTTGACCCTGTGGGCGCAAGGATGTCGCCGATCAAACGGGCCAGTAGCCGATTCTCTTCACGCTCGGTCGCTTTTTCGATATCGGAGAGTCGCTGCGGTAGTTCCGATAGTATCTTCGCGAGCGTTTCCGGTACCAGCGACATCACGACATCAGGGGGAGCCTGGTCGAGGCGACGCCATCCATGCTCCCAGCCTGCGGCAATCGCCTGCCTCGCGAGTGATTCGGTCTGGCTTTTCGGCCATTCGGCAAAAAGACCGAAATCGAAAGCGTCTTCCGGTGTGCGCGGGCGATTGATGAACGTGGACAGGAAGCGAGTGGCTTGTGTGTAACCACAGCCGCGACGCTCGGTGCGATGCGATGGATGCTCGTCGAGCATCTCGCACAACGTTTTGTGGAGGCAGAGATCGGCTGCCTCGTACGCGACGATGAGCTCGTGCTTGCCGGTGTTCAATCGAGGGACAGCAGCAGTGCCCGGACGAGATGCGAAGTCTGTTCGCGATCACGGGCATCGAAGGTGAAGACCGGGATAGGCGGTCCGCATCGGCGCACAGCCTGCCGTACGGTGTCCATCCTGAAGGTCTGCGATAGATCGGTTTTGGTGATGCCGATGACCAACCCTGCGCTCTCGGTGATGTCCCGTATTGACCTGATCCATTCCTCGCATTCAGCAGAAATATGTTCGCTGTCGCCGGGAAGCACGACAATCACGCCGATTGCGCCTTCAAGCACGATCGGGCGCATATGCGAGAAATGTTCCTGGCCAGGCAGGCCGTAGATATGCAGAGGCGTGCCGTCGTCAAGGAGGATCGGCGAGAAATCGAGGGCGACGGTCGTGGTTGTCTTCTCGCCCATCGGACCATCGGTCATCGGCATTTCGGTTGATACCGGGGCGCTGTCTGACAGGGAGCGGATTGCGGTTGTCTTTCCCGCCCCGACTGGGCCTGCGAACACGAGTTTTGCGCTTTCGAATGCCACTGGTAATCCCGTTGTATCTCTTTGGAGGCGATGAAAATTGGATTTTCGGCTCAGTTGTTCACGAGCCCGAAGCGGCTGGCGATACGCGCCAGGATTCCGGAAAATGGGGCGGCAGGTTGCGTGGGTGGTCGTGCTGCGTCGTCTTTCCCATTGGGAATGGACAGCAGGTTCGATGCTTGATACGCCCACAGGCTCGCACGGATGTCTGTTTCGTCCATGTTGCATGCGCTCCGCAATTCGCTGGCACTGGCAGGTGCGCGCATCAATCTGCGCGCGACTTTCAGTGCGCCGATGAATTCGGGAGCAGAGCCCACATCGGGCCAATCCTTCAGTTGGAAGCGGCCTTCCGGGAACGAAGGCAAGTGCTGACGGCCGAGATAGGCAGACTGCAGCAGGAACGCTTCCAGACTACGATTGGCACCGTCTTTGAAATGGTTTTTTCCCGCAGTATTCGCAACCTGCAGTTCCCATGGGCTGCTGATGAAAGAATCACGCGCGGAAAGAAGATCGCTCAAACTGGTCGCGTAGACACGACCTTCTTCGGGTCGGATGCGGATGGATCGGCCATTGAGTATGGCATCGACAGGCCGGCCGCGAAATTCGAGCTCGGCGAGTCTGCACAAGGCAGGGATCTCGGCACTGATGTTTGTGGTGCTGGTTTCGGTACGGTCTTCTTTCGACAGCAACTCGCGCATGAATTGCGCATAGGCTGGAGCCGGACTGTTTGCCGGTACGAAGGGCACGTCGGAAATGGATTCGAGGCCGACGTCGCTGACGACAAGAACGGGCGTTCCCCGTTTCCGGGCCAGCGCGAACGTGTTGCGGCCGTATCCGTCCGACAGATCCGTGATGAGCAGATCGCAGCGGGTGCCGTCCCACGGTCTTACATTTGCACGGATCATGTATGCAGGCAGCAACGATGCCGCGATGCGGACGCGCTGTTCCACCTGTTCGTTCAGAGCGGATGTGGCGATATCTGCGCGAATCATGTCCGTTGCAGTGGTTGGGAGGAAGGGTGGGGCCGACATTGCTGCCGGCCCCGGAGATCAGTATCGATCCGGAAAATCAGGAGAAGTCGATGCTCTTCTCGAAGGTCCGCAATTCGTGGCGGGCCATCGCGAGATTCGACTTGGAACGATCCAGTACAACGTACAGGAACAGTTTCTGGTTCGTTTCCAGCGGACGGACGATATGGTACTGCTTGGTCAGACTGATCAGGATGTCTTCAACGGTATCGTTGAGCTTCAGATTATTGGCGACTTTGCGCTTGGAGCGGAGAACTTCGGCGTTGCCGGCGGCGGCGACTTCGAGATTCACGCTCGAGCCGTCACCGGCGAGCAGCATGCCGCTTTCGGCATCGACGAGGGCGGAAGCGATGTAGCCGTCGAGGCTGCGCAAGGGTTCGAGTGAAACTTTTGCCATGATGATGGTCCTTTGGTGCTTGTGGTTGGAGGTTGCGTCTTGGGTCTTGCAGTGGATATGTTGAAGCGTGGTTCTAACGGAATCGGTTCTTACGGAATCTGTTTTACGAATCTGTTTTACGGAATTGGTTCGCGGTGATGACGGCCGTATGCGTTGATCGCGCCGTCAGGTGTCGCCAACGTCAGCTATCGGCGTCGATCGCCAGTGCCAGTTGTGCTGCAGTATCCAGCGCTGTGCGGATGGTCATGGCGAGATTTTCGGTCGCATCGGCGCAAAGGCACAGCGTGTGCATTTTCGTCTGTGAGGGCACCCGCACCAGCACGTAGGAACCGTGTTCGGTGACCGTGCTGTTGTAGAGGGTCTTGCTGCTGAGTGCTTCCCGGCTGAAGGATTCGACCAGGCCAAGCAGGGAGCTCATCAAGGCGGCGAACCGCTGTGGATTCGCGTCATGGGCCGGGCCGTTGGCATGTGCAAAGCCGCGGCCGTCGACGGTCGCGATGGATGCAAATTGCAGTGCCGGCATCTTCTCGATGAGCGTTGAAAGAACGGACTGGCATTCCATGCGTACATGCATATTGACGACCGCGTCCGTGCTTTTTGGGGCTTCTATCGATTTCATGACTGCCGACATCCATCTTTACCGTTGTGGGGGGAGGCTGCTGTGTGGAAAGCATTTTTCGTGCCAATATCGTGAATCGACTGATGTGAGCTCTATTCGCTGCAGAATTGTGACAGCCGGCCTGGAAGTGGCCAATGGACAAACGGGCAATGTTTGTCTTTGCAATGGACGCTCTAGGTCAGTTCGATACAAGAAAGGCTACGGTATTGATCAGAATGTCTGCAGGAATGCCATGGAGGGGAAGTCTCTGCTGGCGATCTGCTATCGTGATGCGCTCGAATCCAGCGACACCCCCATGACTGCTTATTACCTGACCAAAACCCTCCATTTGGTGTTCGTGATCGCATGGATGGCGACGGTGTTCTATCTGCCGCGGATCCTGGTGAACATTGCCGAAGCAGGGGATGTGCCAGCGGTGCGTGAGCGGCTGGTGCTGATGGGGCGTCGTTTGTACCGTTTTGGTCACATCATGTTCGGCATCGCGCTGGTGTTCGGAATGGCGCTGTGGATGCACTTCAAGATTTCCGGCGGTTGGCTGCACGCCAAGCTCGCGCTGATCGCGCTCTTGCTCGCTTATTTCATTGTGTGCGGGCGCTGGCTGAAAGGCGTCGACAAGGGCAATGCCTTGCCTTCGGCCAAGGCATTGCGCTGGATCAACGAGCTGCCGGTGTTCCTGCTGGTCGCGATCGTCTATCTGGTGCTTGCGAAGCCGTTCTGATCGCACATCCGATGATGTGCGCTGATTCCGTAAGAGGGCCTTCAGGCCCGATAACGCCCGAATCCTGTTTGAACGTCATGTCTCAGAAGTGAATGGCTCAGAAGTGAATCGCCGGGTCTGAAGGCTTTGCGTCTGAAGGTCCTGCCGCCTGATCCTGGAGACCCTGGCGGTTCATTTCGACTTGAATGCTTCAGGCTTCGGCAAGTCGACCGGCACACCATCAGGCGTGCAAAGCTTTTCTGCGCAGAGACGTTGGCGCAGCGCCGGTGTGGCCTGCAGAAGAATGTGGAAGATGGCGTTCTGCTCCAGCGAACCACGTACCGCTTCCGAGCCCGGGCCGCGTGCCCAGATGCCGACATCGTCGCCGCCATGGGTTTCGTTCGAGAGCGGGATCATCGATTCCTGCATGTAGCTGGGGGCTTCGGTGTCCACGTCGGCCAAGTCCGGTCTTCCTTTGGTGGCGGCCTGGAAACCGCTGACCTCCTGTGGAAACGACTTGGGGCCTTCCGGGGCCTGATCGGTGGCACCGACGTAGCCAGGACCGTTGGCATAGCTCAGGGTGGTGTAGGTCTGGCCGGTGGCGTCGGCGGCAAACCCGCCCAGGTTGCTGCCTTCGCCGCTGCTGCCTTTGACCTTGCCGAGAATGGCGTTGCCGCGCATGGGATAGCCGGCGAAGGTCATGGTGTGCGAATGATCGGCAGTGACGAGGATCAGGGTGTCGTCGGCTGATGTCATTGCCGCAGCCGCAGCGACGGCCTCGCTCAGTGCGATGGCGTCGGTGAGTGCGCGGTACGCGTTGCCTGCGTGATGTGCGTGGTCGATGCGGCCGCCTTCGACCAGCAGCACATAGCCTTTCTGATGGGTGCGCAGGCGTTCGATCGCGCCGCGCGTCATCTCCGCGAGCGATGGTTCACCCGCCCGGTCTTTCGGACGGTCCTGTTCGTATTGCATGTGACTGGGTTCGAACAGGGCCAGCAGCGGTTTGTTTTTGGGGGCAGCGGCGAACAGGGCGCTGTTCCAGACGTAGGCGCCGCCGGGGTGGCGTGCTTTCCACTCCGCGACAAGATCGCGCCCGTCCAGGCGCAGGCCGGTCATGTCGTCGTATTCGGGGTCGCGCTCGGTCGGTGGGAAGAAGCTGCTGCGACCGCCGCCCATCAGCACGTCGGGGCCATGGCCGTAAGGGCTTTCGATCAACTGTCGGGCGATGTCCACGCAGCCGCTCGCGTCCGGCGCGGACAGCATTTCGGCATCGTTCTCCCAGTTGCGGTCGGCTGAATGGGTGAAGGTTGCGGCGGGCGTGGCGTGGGTGACACGGGTGGTGGTGACCACGCCGGTCCCGAGGCCGGCACTGGCCGCCAGTTCCCACAGCGTGAGCATCGGCGCCTTGAGGGCGCCGGCG
>JBGSID010000061.1:0-2293 GCA_041751895.1 Lysobacteraceae bacterium
GGCGATCGCGAGATCGGCATCGACGACAACTTCTTCGATCTCGGCGGCGACTCCATCCTCAGCCTGCAGATCGTCGCGCGCCTGCACGACCAGGGCTGGCACACCAGTCCGCGCCTGCTGTTCCAGCACCAGACCATCGCCGAACTGGCGCCGCATCTGCAGCGTCGTGGCGGCAGCGCCGATCCGGTGCGTCCGGTCAGCGGCGAAGTGGCGTTGACGCCGATCCAGCATTGGTTCTTCGGCCACGGTTTCGCCGTGCCCGGTCACTGGAATCATGCGGTATTGCTGGCGCATGCCGGAGCCCTTGACGAGGATGCCCTGGACGAAGAGACCCTGCGCGCGGCCTTGCAGGTGTTGCTCGAACACCACGATGCCCTCCGTCTGGGCTACCGCGCCGAAGGTGGGCGCTGGGCGCAGTACAACGCACCTCCGGGTGCGCCCGTGGCCTTCGAAGCCGTGGATCTGTCGGCGCAAGCCGATGCCACGACGGCGTTGGCGCAGGGCATCGAACGTATCCAGGCGGCGGCGGAGCTGGATGGCCCGCTGATGCGCGTCGGCCTGTTCCGTATGCCGGGTGGCGGCATGCGCCTGTTGGTCGTCGTGCACCACCTGGCGATCGATGCGGTGTCGTGGCCGATCCTGCTGCAGGATCTGGCGGCGGTGTACGCACAATTGCAGTCCGGCGCGCCAGCAGTCTTGCCGGCACGCACCACCTCGTACCAGGCCTGGTCGGCGCGATTGGCCGAACTGGCCGCAGCCGGTCACTGGGATCAGGAGCGCGAACATTGGCGGCGCACGGCGATGGTCGCCGCGTTGCCGAAACCGTTCACGGCGACCGAGATCGATCCGGGCATGGCGGGCGATGCTGCCGAATGGCAGGACGCATTGCCGGCTGAAGCCACTGCCCGGCTGCAGGACGCGTCGCGTCAACAGCGCGGCACGCAGACGCAGGCCTTGTTGCTGACCGGTCTGATGCGCGCGTTGCGGCGCTGGCGCGGTGCCGACGCACTGGTGGTCGACATCGAAGGCCATGGCCGCGAGACCGACCTGCCCGGCTTCGAGGAGCTGGATCTCTCGCGCACCGTCGGCTGGTTCACCGCGCTGTATCCGGTGGCACTGGCGTTGCCCCCGGGCAACGACCCCGGCGAGGCATTGACGGAGGTGAAAGCCGCCTTGCGTGACGTACCGAATCGCGGCCTGGGCTGGGGCGCGCTGCGCTACCTCGCGGCCGACCCGGTCATCGCCAGCGCACCAACGCCGCTGCTGTGCTTCAACCATCTGGGCCGGCAGAACACCGCAGCGTCCACGGGCGAAGCCACGCTGGGCCAAGCACCGGAATCCGTCGGCACGCTGATGGGATCGGCCAATCGACGCACACACGCGTTGACCCTGACCACCCGCATCGAGGACGGCACGCTGCAGTTGCACCTGTCCTACGCGCAAGGCCGCTTCGCCGACGACGATATCGCTGCGTTCGGCGCGCTGCTGCGCGAAGAGCTGCAATGCGTCGCCGAGCATGCCGCCGACCCACAAAATGCCCGCCTGGATGCGGCCGACATGGACCTTCTGCATTTGTCGCAGGACGAGCTGGACAATCTTTTCGAATGATCATGGAACACCTCCTCACTCCCGCGAACGTCGCCGACGTTTACCCGCTGTCGCCGATGCAGAAGGGCATGCTCTTCCATTCGGTCTACGAGCCCGGTTCATCGGTCTATGTCGAACAGTTGTCACTGCAGTTGGCCGGAGCGATCGACCACGCCGCCATGGAACAGGCCTGGCAACACCTGGTCCGTTCGCACGAACTGCTGCGCACCGTCTTCCGCTGGCGCAAGCTGGCCGAGCCGGCGCAGGTGGTGCTGAAACAGCGGCCGTTCGTTCTGGACGTGGTGGAGCTGGACGCCACTCCCGGCACGCCACAGGAAGACACGGCGCTGGATGAATTCCTGCGCCGCGACCGGCACACGCCGATGCCACTGGACTCCGGCCCGCTGATGCGGGTGACGCTGCTGCGTTGCGGCGGCGAGGACCGCTGTCTGGTGTGGGCCTTCCACCACATCCTGCTCGACGGCTGGAGCATGCCGCTGCTGCTCGGCGATCTGATGGCGGCCTATGACGCCCTGCGTCGCGGCGAACGTCCGCGTACGCCGCAGCGTGCGCCGTTCCGCGATTACATCGCGTGGTTGCGCAAACAGGATCCGCAGGCCGCACGCGATTACTGGCGTTCGCGACTGCAAGGCCTGCAATCGCGCCTGCCCTTGCCGCTGGCGCGGCGCGACGACCTGCGCGAATT
>JBGSID010000062.1:0-3205 GCA_041751895.1 Lysobacteraceae bacterium
ACCCAAGGACCGTTCGTGCTGAGCGTAGCTCGCGCAGCGGGCGAAGTCGAAGCACCTCTCGGGACCCTTCGACTTCGCGCCTACGGCGCTACGCTCAGGGCGAACGGGTATGGATAGCTGAGGTTTGAGGCTAATCAGGTAGCTGCTTGATACCAGCTCACCACATCGGCGATGCCGTGGCGCAAGGGGATGCGGGCCTGCCAGCCGAGCGCGTGGATACGGCCGACATCGAGCAGTTTGCGCGGGGTGCCGTCGGGTTTGCCCGGATCGGTGACGATACGCCCGGCGTAGCCCACGATTTCCGCCACCAGCCCGGCCAGTTCCCGGATGCTCAGGTCCGAGCCGACCCCGACATTGATCGGGTCGGCGTCGGAGTAATTCCGCATCAGGAACAACACCGCATCGGCCAGATCATCGACATGCAGAAACTCTCGGCGTGGCGTACCGGTTCCCCACAGCACGACTTCGGCTTCTGCTCGCAGCTTCGCCTCATGAAACTTGCGGATCAGCGCCGGAAGCACATGCGAAGTGTCCAGATCGAAGTTGTCGCCGGGCCCGTACAGATTGGTCGGCATCACGCTGATCGCGTCGAAGCCGTACTGCCGGCGGTAGGCCTGGCACTGCTTGATTCCGGCAATCTTGGCGATCGCGTACCACTGGTTGGTCGGTTCCAGCGGACCGGTCAGCAGACTGTCTTCGTTGAGCGGCTGCGCCGCCAGCTTCGGATAGATGCAGGAAGACCCGAGGAAACACAGTTTGCGCACGCCGCTTTGCCAGGCGGCATGGATCACATTGGTCTGGATCGCCAGATTCTCATACAGAAACTCGGCCGGCCGACTGTCGTTGGCGAGTATGCCGCCGACCTTGGCGGCGGCCAGAATCACGATCTCCGGCCGCTGCTCGAAAAAGAACGCCCGCACCGCCGCCTGATCGGTCAGGTCGAGTTCGGCGTGGTTGCGCAACAACAGATTCCCAGCACCTTCCGCCCGCAGGCGTCGCACCAGGGCCGAACCGACCAGACCGCGGTGGCCGGCGACGTAGATGCGCGAAGACAAATCCATGATCTCAAATCCACCCATTCACGAGACGAAAACGCCGTGCTGTGCGAACCCGATCGGCGACCGCTTCCGCATCCCTCAGCAACAGCAGATTGCCGGTACCTGCGGCGTCAAAGCCGGTCGCCAGCAGTCGCTTTTCCGGGTCGTACCGGAATATTTTGAAGCCACTTGCCGCGGCGACCGCGGACACCGAACGCGCCCCGGGATAGCGGCGGTGACTGCCATTGTCCTCGATCAACATACCCATCAACGCCGGATCCCGCAGCGCATGGGTCGCGCCCGACAGCACCTGCGATTCGAAGCCCTCGACATCCATTTTGATGAATGAGGGTATGCCCGGCGCGAAAAAATCATCGAGGCAGCGTACCGGAACAAGCTCCGACGCAGCGGATATCTCGCCATCGGCAATGACATGATTGGTGGTGTCGGCGCCGCGCGAAAAACGCAGTTCGCCGGCACTTGCACCGAGCGCGACCCGATGAATTTCCACTACGCCCGACAATCCGTTCCATTGCACATTCCGGGCATAGCGGGCGGCGCTATCCGTGGACGGCTCGAACCCGACCACTCGAGTCGCACCTGCCGCCGCAGCCAGCAAGGAGTACGATCCGACATTTGCGCCGATGTCGTAAAAAACATCGCCCGGACGCAGGCAGTGCAGCACGAAGGCCATGTCCTCGGCTTCATGCAGTCCGCAGTAGAAATTGCCGGTTGCCCCGGTCATGCCCCGTTGCACAACCATGCACAGGCTATCCACAAACGGCAGCACTACCGGATACGGCAACAAGCGTGACCCGAACTGCCAGCGGAAAAAGCGAACGATGGCGCGGATGCGCTGACCCCGATTCAACGGGTGGTTGAAAATGAAGGTGAGAATTCTCCCCAGATTCATCGAATTTTACTCATGGTGGCTGGGCGCGCGGAAACCGGCTTCGCTGACCAGGGCGTCGCGGCGTGCGTCGGCCAGATCGGCGGCCATCATTTCGCGCACCAGTTCGGCGAAAGGCGTGGTCGGCGACCATCCGAGCAGGCGGCGGGCCTTGGCCGGATCGCCGAGCAGGGTGTCCACCTCGGCCGGACGAAAATAGCGTGGATCGATCGCGACGATGCGCTGCCCGGGCCGGATCGCCGAATCTGCCGGTGCCTGGCTGACCACGCCGTGCTGGTCGGCGCCGCTGCCACGCCAATCGATCTGCACCGAAAGCTCGGCAGCCGCCTGGGCGACGAAGTCGCGCACCGCGTGCTGCTCGCCAGTGGCGATCACGAAATCTTCCGGCTGCGACTGCTGCAGCATGCGCCACATCGCCTCCACATAGTCGCGGGCATGGCCCCAGTCGCGGCGCGCGTCCAGGTTGCCGAGATAGAGACAGTCCTGCAGACCGAGGTGCATGCGCGCCAGCGCGCGGGTGATCTTGCGGGTGACGAAAGTCTCGCCGCGCAATGGCGATTCATGGTTGAACAGGATGCCATTGCAGGCATAGATGCCATACGCCTCGCGGTAATTGACCACGATCCAATAGGCATACAGCTTGGCCACGCCGTACGGCGAACGCGGGTAGAACGGCGTGCTCTCGCGCTGCGGCGTCTCGGCTACTTTGCCGTACAGCTCCGAAGTCGATGCCTGGTAGAAACGGGTGTTTTTTTCCAGGCCCAGGATGCGGATCGCCTCGAGCAGGCGCAGCGTGCCCAGCGCATCGGAGTTGGCGGTGTATTCCGGGGTCTCGAAGGAAACCTGGACGTGGCTCTGTGCGCCGAGATTGTAGATCTCATCCGGCTGCACTTGCTGCAGAATCCGGATCAGGTTGGTGGCATCGGTCAGATCGCCGTAATGCAGCAGCAGCCGGCGACCGTCGCTGTGCGGGTCCTGATACAGATGATCGATGCGGTCGGTATTGAACGACGACGCCCGCCGCTTGATACCGTGGACCTCGTAGCCCTTGGCCAGCAACAGCTCGGCCAGATAGGCGCCGTCCTGGCCGGTGATGCCGGTGATCAGTGCCTTTTTTGTCATCGGTCAATCCTCGGGAATCGGGTGCGGGATGGGAAATCGGGAACGTGGCGAAGAAGCGCAGAAGCGTAGCCCGGATGAAACGCAGCGCAAACGCCCTTCAACAAATGAGCCGGTCGTCCGAACTGGTTGAATCGTC
>JBGSID010000063.1:0-4186 GCA_041751895.1 Lysobacteraceae bacterium
GGCGCAGGTCGCCGGACGCGCTTCGCGGCTCGGCCTGCCGCTGGACGGCCTGAGTGCGCTGGCCGAAACCGGCGTCGAGCGCATCCTCGATCAGGCATCGCAGATGCAGCCGAAGCTGCTGGTCGCCGATTCGGTGCAGACGCTGTGGACCGAATCGCTGACTGCCGCGCCGGGTTCGGTCAGTCAGGTGCGCGAGAGCGCCGCGCGCCTCGTGCGCTACGCGAAGGAAACCGGGACCGCGATCTTCCTGGTCGGTCACGTGACGAAAGAAGGCGGCATCGCCGGCCCGCGCGTGCTCGAACACATGGTCGACGCCGTGCTGTATTTCGAAGGCGACAGCGGCAGCCGCTTCCGGGTGCTGCGCGCGTTCAAGAACCGCTTCGGTGCCGTGAACGAGCTCGGTGTCTTTGCGATGAGCGACAAGGGCCTGCGCGAAGTACCGAATCCGTCGGCGATTTTCCTCTCCGGCGGCAGTACGCCGCAGCCGGGCAGCTGCGTGATGGTGACCCGTGAAGGCACGCGGCCGCTGCTGGTGGAAGTGCAGGCGCTGGTGGATGCCTCGCCGTTGTCGAACCCGCGTCGCGTCGCCGTCGGTCTCGAACAGAATCGACTGGCGATGCTGCTGGCGGTGCTGCATCGTCACGGCGGCATCATGGTCGGCGATCAGGACGTGTTCGTGAACGTGGTCGGCGGCATCCGCGTGCAGGAAACCGCCGCCGATCTGCCGGTATTGCTTGCGGTGCTGTCGTCATTGCGCGACCGGCCGTTGGCCGAGAAGACCATCGCGTTCGGTGAAATCGGCCTGTCCGGCGAAATCCGCCCGGTGCCGAACGGCGAAGAGCGGCTGAAGGAAGCGGCGACCCACGGTTTCAAGCGCGCGATCGTCTCGAAAGCGAACGCGCCGAAGGCCGGCAGTTACAAGGGCATGGAGGTGATCGCGGTCGAACGCTTGGCCGATGCGCTGGAGGCAGCGGCCGAGTGAGTTGCCTGCGTCGGTGGTGTTCGGGATCGATCAGACCGAAAACACCACCGTCCGCTGACCGTTGAGCAGGATACGGTCGTCGAGCCAGCAACGGAGTGCCTGCGACAGCACGCGACGTTCGATATCGCGACCGATCCGGATCAGGTCGGCCGGCGTGTCGTGATGACTGACGCGCTGCGTGTCCTGCTCGATGATCGGCCCTTCGTCCAGATCGGCAGTGACGAAATGCGCGGTCGCGCCGATCAGCTTCACGCCACGTGCGTGCGCGTGATGGTAGGGGCGGGCGCCCTTGAAGCCGGGCAGGAATGAGTGGTGGATGTTGATGCAGCGGCCGGACAGCTTTTCCGCCAGTGCGCTCGACAAGATCTGCATGTAGCGCGCGAGCACCACCATGTCGGTCTCGGTGCTGTCGATCAGTGCCGACAACTGCGCTTCCTGTGCCGCCTTGTCGTCGCGTGAGCTTGGCAGGTAATGGAACGGGATATCACCGAAGTCGAGGTGGCGGAACGTCTCGCGCGGATGATTGGAGACGATCGCCACGATCTCCATCGGCAATTCACCGATGCGCCACCGATACAGCACGTCGGTCAGGCAATGGTCGAATTTCGACACCAGCAGCATCACCCGCCGGCGTCGGCTGCGATCGTGCAGGTTCCAGTCCATGCCGAAACGTTCGGCGATGGCCTGCATGCGCTGCATCAATGCTTCAAAGCTGGTCTGGTCTTTCAACGCGAACACCGTGCGCATGAAAAAGCGCTCGGTTTCCGGGTCGCTGTACTGCTGTGATTCGAGGATATTGCCGCCCTGCTCGAACAGCAGGCCGGACACCGCATTGACGATGCCCGGACGGTCCGGGCATGAGAAGGTGAGGACGTAGGAGGCTGGGAGCATGCGCGGCGCGGGACGATAGGGGACTGCGACTTTACAGGGCGCATGGCCCGCATGGCAGCACGCCGTGGGCAAGCGGTGGAGCGCTGGATTCCGGCCGCGCCGATGCAGATGCGTCGGCGCGGGGAGTGACCCTTGATGCGTTGCGGGTCAGTGTCCGGCTGCAGCTGGACCGAGCTTGGCGGCGAAGGGTGGTTTCGCCATCCACACGAAGATGATCACCGACAGGAAGATCATGCCGATCAGATAAAAGATTTCGTTGAAGCCGATCTGTGCAGCCTGATTCGAAATCAGGCGTTCCAGCATTGCCGCGCCGGTCTGCACGTCACCGTTGCCTAGTTGCGTCACGGAAGCCATGGTGGCGGGATCGTAAGCGGAGATCTTCTCGGTGAGATGGGCGTGGTGCGTGGCGCTGCGCTCGGTCCACGCGTAGGTGGTGAGCGAAGCCGCGAAGCTGCCGGCGAGGGTGCGCATGAAGGTCGCCAGGCCGGAGCCGGCGGCGATCTCGTGTGGTTGAAGATCGGACAGCAGGATCTGCAGTACCGGCATGAAGAACAATGCGACGCCGAAGCCCTGGAACAATTGCACCAGCGCGATCGTGTGGAAATCGACGCCGAGATTGAAGCCGGAACGCGCGAAACTCGTGAACGCCATCGCGATGAATGCGATCGTCGCCAGCCAGCGCAGATCGAAACGGTTCGCGTACTTGCCGACGAACGGGGTCAAGAGCACCGGCAGGATGCCGATGGGGGCGGTGGCGAAGCCGGCCCAGATCGCGGTGTAACCGAGATTGCGCTGCAGCCACAGCGGTACCAGGATGCCGACGCTGAAGAACGCGGCATAGGCGACCACCATCGCGGCGGTGCCTGCACTGAAATTGCGATGGCGGAACAGGCGCAGATCGACGATGGGGTCGTCGTCGGTCAGCTCCCAGATCACGAACACCGTCAGCGAAATCGCGGAGATCACGGCCAGCGTGACGATCGTGGTGGAACGGAACCAGTCTTCGTCGTTGCCCAGGTCCAGCAACACCTGCAATGCGCCCACACCGAGGATCAGGGTCGCCAGGCCGACGTAGTCCATCTTCGGTTTCTGCAGGGTTTCCGGTCGTCCACGCAGCTGGCTGCCGACCACGAAACTTGCGAACAGCCCGATCGGGATGTTGATGAAGAAAATCCATTCCCAACTGTAGTTGTCGGTGATCCAGCCACCGAGCACCGGGCCGGCGATGGGCGCGACTACCGTCACCATCGCCAGCAGGGCGATGGCCTGCCCGCGTTTCTGTGGCGGATAGATCGAGATCAGCAGTGCCTGCGTGATCGGATACATCGGTCCGGCGACGAAACCCTGCAGCGCGCGCGCCGCCACCAGTGCGCCCATGCTGTTGGCGAGACCGCAGAGAAACGATGCGATCACGAACAGGAAGGTCGCCCAGATGAACAACTTGCGTTCGCCGAAATGCCGCGTCAGCCAGCCGGTCAGGGGCAAGGCGATTGCATTGCTGACCGCGAACGATGTGATGACCCAGGTCGCCTGACTCGCGCTGCCGCCGAGGTTGCCGGAAATCGTCGGCAAGGACACATTGGCGATCGTTAGGTCCAGCACCTGCATGAATGACGCCAGCGCGAGGCCGAGCGCTGTCAGCGGGACGTTGGGTGGCCGGAAGCCGGCATCGGACGGTGCGGGCGTGGCGGCCGGCGCACTGTCGGCATTGGCGGAGGAGCTGGACATGGGGGGCGGCTACTCAGCCGCGACGGTTGGGCAGGTTGTCGCGAATGATGCGTTCGATCAGCGCATCGGCTTCACCGATCTGCATCTCGTAAGCGGTCGTCGACAGCACCGGTTTGGTTTGCGCTTCCGTCGGAAGCACCTTGCCGCCCTGATCGCGGATCGACACGTCCACCGACATGCTCATGCCGAGCCGGAGCGGATGCTCGACCAGTTGCTTCGGATCGATCGCGATCCGGGCCGGGACGCGTTGCACGATCTTGATCCAGTTGCCGGTGGCGTTCTGTGCAGGCAGCAGTGCGAATGCGCTGCCGGTGCCCAACCCGATGCTGGTGAGCGTGCCGGTGTATTGCACCTCGTTGCCGTAGACGTCGGCGGTGAGTTCCACCGGCTGGCCCAGACGGATGTGCGTCAATTGGGTTTCCTTGAAGTTCGCGTCCACCCAGACCTGCTCCAGCGGCACGACGCTCATCAGCACGGTGCCGGGCTGGACGCGCTGACCCAGCTGCACGCTGCGCTTGGCGATGTAGCCGGAGACCGGGGCGATGATCGCGGCCCGCTGCAGGTTGAGATAGGCCTGCCGCAGTT
>JBGSID010000064.1:0-14806 GCA_041751895.1 Lysobacteraceae bacterium
GTGCCGCGCCGGCGCGGAACCACCAGGCGGGGGTTTCGCCAGCGGGGTGTTCGATCTGCGGGACGTCGACCTGTGCGGGTCGCTGCTGTGGCCTGGCGCCCGGTGCTTCGAGAGGGGCGGCGACGCAAGGTGCAGTCGCGAGGGTGCAGGCCAGGGCAAGCAGAGCGTGACGTAGGTGCATGACGAGTCGTTGTAATCCGGAAAGGACCGATTATGCCTGCCCGACGTTACACGCGTGGAATGGCGCATGTCGGCTGGACTCTCGTCGGATCCCGTGTGCTCGGCTATGGTTCGGCTTCGATTCCATGGGCGCGCTGCGCCGGAGACCATTCATGCGCCTGATCACCGCCTGGTTCCGCATTCCGTTCTGGCAACGCGTATTGGCCGGTTTTGCGCTGGGCGGTCTGGCCGGTTGGGGGATGGGGCCTGCGGCCGAGACATGGTTCGGCCCGTTGGGCGATCTGTACGTCACGCTGATCAAGATGATCGCGGTGCCATTGGTTTTTTTCGCGGTGATCAATGCCGTGGCCTCGTTGCATGGGCAGAAATCGATGGTCGCCCTCGGTGGGCGCACGTTCCTGTGGTTCGCGATCACGGCAGTGCTCGCGGTCGGCGTCGGTCTTGCCGTCGGCACCGTGCTGCAGCCGGGTGTGGTTCAGATGCCGCTGACCGTCGATCCCGACTATGTGCCCAAGGACATCCCGAGCCCGGTGCAGGTGCTGTTGAATGTGGTGCCGGCGAATCCATTCCAGGCGCTGACCGGCATCGGTGAGGCCAAAAACGCTGCGGGCGACACCGTGCTGAAAGCCGGCAAGGGCTCGATCCTACCGGTGATCTTCTTTGCTGCGCTGATCGGTTTCGCGATGGTGAGGCTCGGCGACAAGGTTGCGCTTGCCCGCAAGTTCGCGGGTGAGGCCAGTGAGATCTCGATCCAGCTCACCCGCTTCGTGCTGGAGATGACGCCGATCGGCACTTTCGGCCTGATCGCCGCGCTCGTCGGCAATTACGGATTCGAGAAACTCCTGCCGCTGGGCAACTTCGTGCTCGCGCTCTATGTCGCGTGTGCGATCCATCTCATCGTTGTCTACAGCGGACTGCTGATGGCGCACGGCCTCAATCCGCTGAAATTCTTCCGTGGCGCCGCACCGGGCATGCAGGTGGCATTCGTCAGTTCATCGAGTTTCGCTTCGCTGCCGTCGTCGTTGCGCAGCGTCACCCATAACCTCGGCGTGGATAAAGACTATGCCGCGTTCGCGGTGCCGCTGGGCGCGAGCATCAAGATGGATGGTTGCGGCGCGATCTACCCGGCGTTGTGTGCGGTATTCATCGCGCAGTACAGCGGCGTGCCGCTGACGCCCGAACAATATCTGATCGTGATGATCGCCTCCGTCCTCGGCAGCTTCGGCACGGCGGGCGTTCCCGGTACGGCAGTGGTCATGGCGACGGTGGTCTTGAGTGCCGCTGGGCTGCCGCTGGAGGTCATCGGTTACCTGTACGCCATCGACCGTGTCCTCGACATGATGCGCACCATGACCAATGTGACGGGGCAGATGCTGGTGCCGGTGCTGGTGGCGAAGGAAACCGGGCTCCTCGATCGGGAGATCTATGAGCGCGCGTCCAGCAATGTCGGGCTTGAAGAAACCGCGTAAGGCAGATGCCCGTTGGGTGATTCTGGATCAATACGAACTCGTCGACTCCGCGACTTCGGGATGGCCATGATTGTGGGGAGATGTCGATTTCGCGCCCATCTTGCGATGGGCGCGTGGTTTTCATCATTGGCTTAATGCGTTGTTGTGACAACGCCTCGGCATATCGGTGTGGTCACATGTCCTGGAACGGATACAAAGGCAGTTCCAGCCCCTGACGGATGCGCTGCTGGTCGAAGGCATGCCAGTCCACTGCCGCACCGCTGACCCAGTGATGGGCTGCCTGCGACAGCGCCGAGCGCGCATCGGGGGAGACCGCTGCATCCGTCGGGGATGCCTGCGGTGCGCCGGATTCTCCGGATTCTCCGGCCGCCGATGATGGCGAGATGGCACTGCCGCTGCACCACGACGCTGCCGAATCGCCTTGCAGGAAGCCGTCCAGCGCGGCCTGCAATCCAGCAGCATCGGCAGCCCATACCGCCAATCGCTCGGGCAGGACGCTCCGGCCGATGCGTGAGATCCGGCAGGCGTCGGCGATATCCGTCTCGTCGAGCGGGCGCAGCGCGTCTCGCCAGTGTTCGGCCAATGTGCGTAGCGCCGCCCCGCTGCGTGCGGAGAGCACCAACAGATGCGGGCCGCCGCTGCGTGCGGCGGATTCACCCGTGGGCGGTTCGTGCAACACCACATGTGCATTGGAACCGCCGAAGCCGAACGAACTGACGCCAGCGACGCGGCCCAAGGCGCTGTTGCCTTGCCATGACTCGCGCGCCGTCGGCACCACCAACGGCAACCCGCTCTTGCGCAGGCGCGGGTTCAAGGTCTGCAGATGCAGATGCGGCGGAATTTCGCCGTGGCGCACCATCAGCGCGGTCTTGATCAGGCCGGCGATACCCGCAGCGGCTTCTAGATGGCCGATGTTGGTCTTCACCGATCCGACGGCACACGGTGCGCTACGCGGATCGCTGCCGAGTGCTTCGGCAAGGCCTTGGATTTCAATCGGGTCACCCAGCGCCGTGCCGGTGCCGTGCGCTTCGATGTAGCCGACCTGCGCCGGTGCGACGCCTGCCTGCGCGAGCGCGCGACGCACCACGGCAATCTGCGCCGCGCGACTGGGCGCAGTGAGACCGTTGCTGCGTCCGCTTTGATTCACCGCCGAACCACCGATGACGGCCTGGATCGGATCGCCGTCCTGCAGCGCGTCGGACAGTCGCTTGAGTACGACCAAACCGCAGCCTTCACCGCGCACGTAACCGTCTGCGCGTGCGTCGAAGGTCTTGCACCGGCCGTCCGCAGCCATCATCCCGGCTTGCGAGAAGATCACGCTCATGTCCGGATCGAGCATGACGTTCACGCCGCCGGCCAGGGCCAAATCGACTTCTCCGGTGCGCAGCGCCTGACAGGCCAGATGGACCGAGACCAACGAGGCCGAGCACGCGGTGTCTACCGCCATGCTGGGTCCGAGCAGGCCCAGCTGGTAGGAAATACGATTGGCGGCGATGCTGGCGGCGTTGCCGGTGCCACTGAGCGCGGTCAGGGCATCGAGTTTCCCGTACAGGCGCCGTCCGAAATCGTTGCTGCCGATACCAACGTAGACGCCGGTGGCACTGCCGGTCAGCGTGTCGGCGGGGATCGCGGCGTCTTCCAGTGCATGCCATGCGGCTTGCAGCAACATGCGCTGCTGCGGATCCATCTCGCGCGCTTCGGCTTCGGAGATGCCGAAGAACGCCGCGTCGAAACGTTCGACGTCGTCGACGAAACCGCCCCAGCGGGTACAGGACTTGCCGGGGACGCCGGGTTCTTCGGTGTAGAGAGCGGCGGCATCCCAACGCTGCGGCGGGACTTCGCTGATCGCATCCACGCCGTCGCGCAACATCTTCCAGAAGGCGGTTTTGTCGGGTGCGCCCGGAAAGCGGCAAGCCATACCGACGATGGCGATACGGTCGCCGTGTGCCACCGCACGCGGCGCGTTCTGCGGCGTGGCTTCACCCGGCTGCAGATGCTGGGTGAGCAGACGGATGTTCGGGTAATCCCACAGCAGGGTCGCCGGCAGGGTACGGCCGAGCCAGGCTTCCAGTGCGGCGGACATCTCCACGGCTTCGACCGAACCGAGTCCGAATTCCACGAAGGGACGATCCAGATCGACCGAGGCGGGTGCGGTCCGCAAACGCGCCGCGATGCGCTGTACCAGCCATTCGGCGACCGAACCGGCAGGCTGCGCGGCGACGGCAGGCGTGGGGACCAGGCCGGGCGCGTCGTCGAACGCGCCGGCCAGATACATCGCACGGGCATCGCGGCGACGCAGCTTGCCGCTGGAGGTGACCGGCAGCGAGCCGGTTTTCAGCAAGCGCACGGTGTACGGAACCGCCTCGAAGACCGCCGCGACGCGACCGGCGATACGCTGCGCCATTTCCTCGGCATCGACCTTGCGGCGGAAATCCAGTTCCTGCAGCACGACGAGACGCTCCTGGCCATCGTGCTCGACACTGAAGGCGACGCCAAAGCTTGGGCGCAGCTCGTCGCCGCAGGTCTGCACCACGCCTTCAATGTCGGTGGGATAGAGATTGCGGCCCGCCAGGATCACCAGATCCTTGATGCGGCCGGTGACATAGAGTCGGCCGTCGAGCACCGCACCGAGATCGCCGGTACGCATCCACGGCCCGCGACCATCGGCGGTACGCGCGCCAAAGGCAGCGGCGCTTTCTTCCGGGCGCTGCCAATAGCCGCGTGCGACGCCGCCGTTGTTGACCCAGATTTCGCCGACCGCGCCTTCGGGGCAAGGTTGTAATGTCGTGGTGTCCACGACCGCCACGCTATCGTCCATCGGGCCACAGGCCACCAGCGTCCGCGCGTTGTCTGCAGTGGAGGCTTCGAGACGGCCCTGCTCCTGCGCGGTGGGATCGACAGCGTAAGTGACCACGCCCGGTGTGCCGGTGACCAGCAGCGTGGCTTCAGCCAAGCCGTAGCACGGCAGGAAGAATTCACGGCGGAAGCCCGTGCCTGCGAACGCCGTGGTGAAACGGTCCAGCGTGCCGGCCCGAACCGGTTCAGCACCGTTGTAAGCCACGCGCCAACTGGAAAGATCCAATCCTTCGCATTGCTCCGGCGAGATCCGCCGCGCGCAGAAATCGAACGCGAAGTCCGGCCCACCCGAATGCGTGGCGCGTGCCTGCGAGATCATCTCGAACCAGCGCAAAGGCCGTTGCAGGAACGCGGCCGGAGACATCAGGTGGCAACTGATGCCGACGTACAGCGGCTGCAGGATGCCGCCGATCAGACCCATGTCGTGATACGGCGGCAGCCAGGACGCGCACACCGATGCCTCGTTCAACTGGAAGAACTGGCGGATGCGTTCCGAGTTGTCCAGCAGGTTGGCGTGCGACACCATCACGCCCTTGGGCACACCGGTGGAGCCTGAGGTGTATTGCAGGAACGCCAGCGTTTCGCCATCCGAGCCCGAAGGACGCCAAAGCCCGTGTTCTGCGGTGGGCACGGCATCCACGGAAACCCAATGCAACGGCGGCATGTCCTCGATTTCGGCGGTCAGCGCGCGCAATCGCTCTTCTTCGGTGGCGACGGTCAGCACCACCACGGCCTGCGAATCCTGCACGATCGCCCGCACGCGCGGCAAGTTGCGCGCATTGCGTGGTGGATACGCAGGCACGGCGGTCATGCCGGCATAGAGGCAGGCCATGAACGCGACGATGTAGTCCAGGCCGGGTGGCAACAGCAAAAGCGCGCGGTTGCCGAGACCCGCCAAGGTTTGCAGCCGCGCGGCGACCGCGCGGGCACGTTGATCCAATTCGCCGTAGGCGATCGGTATGCGAGTTTCTTCCTCGCCGTCGAGAAGGAAGGTGTAAGCGATGCGCTCAGGCTGCATCTGCGCGTGACGACGCAGGATCTCGTCGAAGGTTTGGGGTTGTATGGACATGCTGGCGGCTCTCGACTCAGGCCTGCGCGGGTTGCGCGGCGGGCGTCTGCATGACGACGCGGCCCTTGGTGGTGTCGTGCTGCATCTTTTCCCACAGCCTGGTCACCGGCAGTGTTTGCCATGCATCGTTGAAACGTTCGACCACCGGCACCTCGGCGTCGTTGAACACCGGGTGGTAGACGCTGAAGAACAGCACCACGCGCACGCTGTCGCTGTCGTTCTGCACCGAATGCACGTACGAATCGTCGAACACCATGACCTTGCCTTCTTCCCAATGCCGGCTTTCGCCGCCGACAGTGACCGTGCATTTCGGCGGAACGATCAGCGGCAGGTGCACGCGCAGCACGCCGTTGAACGGGCCGGTGTGCGGCGGCAGGCCGGAATGCGGATTGAGCGCCGCGAACATCGCCATCGTCCGTTCCAGGCGCGGCATGGAATCCAGGATCGAAGTCGTCACCGGACACAGCGCCGCGTATTCGTCGTTGCGCTTGCCGAACAGGTAGAAGAAAAAGTTGTTCCAGCCTTCGTGCTTGTTGCCTTGGCCACCGCGATACATCTGGAATTTGTCGCGCTGATGCGCAAGCACATTGTCGAGCTCGGCACGGATCTGCGGATAGGCCGCCTCCAGACGCGCGGTGAACTCGAATTCGGCGGGATCGTAGAAGGTGTGCGCGGGCACGCCCGGAATGAACATCGGCGGTTTCTGCAGCGGGTCCGTGTACGGCGAGGCGGTGTTGTAGACGGGCTTGGCGAATACGTCGAACACCGATTTCATGTTCAGCGCCTGCAGGCCGCGCTGCACGGTCGGCAGTGCGTCGAGCGCGTGGTAGTCGTCGCGCAGTGCTTCCAGATTGCTTGCGCGGGTGCTGCACAATGCCTCGATCAACTCAGGCGCGGGCGCATTCTTCGGGTCGCCTAGACGCAGGAAACGGCCGAGTTGCAGCATCCGCCCGGACAGACGCATACCCCAGGCGGCGGTGTGGGGAAACATCCGAGGCGCGAGCAGGGCGCGACGGACAGGTGCGAGCGTCAGCGCTATCACGGTCAACAGCACCATGGATAGCACGGCCGCGATCAGAATCAGAACGATATACATGCGTAGGGTCTCCGCGTCGGGCGGTTTGAGGGGGATTCGGAAATTGGATCGAAGGACGGAAAAAGTGAGGCGTGGTCGTCGCCGTGTTCAGCGCGGTGCAGCGGCCTCGGCAACGTCGGATGACGCATCAGATGAAGCACTGGATGACGCACTGGATGAAGCATCCGCCGCGAAGATCCGCGCGCCGAGGGCGTAGCTCCATGCCGCCATCGCGGTGACGGTCAGCAGCGTGCAGATGGTGCCGAGGATGATGCCGGTTGCACCGGGGAGGTAGTGAAACAAGCGCTCTATCGAGGCTTCGAGGGCGATAGTGCTTCCCGAGAGCAGCAGCACCGGCAGTGGATTGCGCGCCGCCGCGATGACAGCTTGGACGAAGGCAGGTATCCCGCGTAGACGGCCGATCACGACTGCGGGTGCAACGAAGGTCACGGGCATTGCTGCAGCGAACAGCACCATCTTGAAATGCAGTTGTGCTTCGGGAGACAGCTTCCCTGGCTGTGAGAGCACCGTGGCCGCCACGTGCTGGCCATCTTGGAAGTACGTCCATGCCAGCGCGATGAACAGGGGGAACCACACGCCTGCCACAAGGGTGGCGGTCACTCCCATCGGTTTGGCGAATGCAGACAGTACGCGCCATGGACGCGGTTTCTCGCCGCCGTCGGCGGCTTGGAACATCGCCATGATCTGCGCGCCAAGAATGCCCGAAGCGGCGATCTTGAACGCCAATCCGACATGCGGCACCAACATGAAGATCTCGATCGTCACCGCCATCATGATGATGGTGAGCAACCAACGCCCGAGGTAACGCACGTACAAGACGCCTGCATGCGACATCGATTGTGTGAGTTGCGACATCGGGATCCTGCGCGGTGGCGCTGGAACGGCTGCCAGTGTTGCGGTATTCATCGCATTTTCTCCATTGCAGGTGTATTCCGCGCGACGGATGTCGCGGCGGTGCTTCCAAGTTCTTCTTCGATGTCAGCCACCACCCGCGCCATCAAGGCGTCGCGCGCGGTGTGGATGAAAAAATGCCCGCCTTCGATCATCTGCATCGAAAACGCGCCGCGCGTGTGCTCGCGCCATGCGGCGATCGCGGGCTCGGGGATCATGCTGTCCGCGTCGCCGCCGAATGCGGTGATCGGACAGGGCAGTTGCCCTTCCGTCTGGTAGGTGTAGGTCTCCACCGCAGCGAAATCCGCACGCACCATCGGCATCAGCAGCGACAGCAGCTCCGGATGTTGTAGGACTTCCGCCGGCGTGCCCTCGTATTCGCGCAGGCGATCGCCGAAGTCGGCGTCAGACAACGCATGGATTGGCGGCTCGGGATAGGCCAGATGCGGCGCAAGGTAGCCAGACACCAACAGCCGGCATGGCATGCGCATGCCACTGCGTCGCATCAATCGTGCGGTCTCGAAGGCCACCAGGGCGCCCATGCTGTGTCCGAAGAAGACCAGCGGCCGTGGATCGGGATCCTGCTGCAGCGCATGCATCACGCCCAACGCCATCTCATCGATACGGCGCAACGGCGCTTCGCGGAAGCGCGCACCGCGTCCAGGCAATTGCACGACCTGCAACAACACCTGCTGCGGTATCGGCTGACGCCAATCGGCATAGACATGGGCCGCACCGCCGGCATAGGGGAAGCACAACAGCCGCAGGGTTGCGGTGTCATCGGCGGGGCCCGGCATACGGGTGATCCAGGGAGACGCGCGGTTCATGCGCTCACCGGTGAGGGATCGGCGGCGGGCACGGAAGCCGACGTCGACATCGGTACGGCGAACGCGAATTCCCTGTGCAGGGATTCCACGGCATTACGCACGCCGTTTTCGGTATCCGGATCGGCGGCGAAGGCTTCACAGCGCGGCGCCAGCGTCAGCGCTTCGCGCACCCGCTCGATCACGGTCTCGACCGCGACATCGGTGTCGACGATAGGACTTGCAGCCAGGCCATGCTCGGACAGCAGCTGGCCCCAGTACGGCTGATCAAACAGATTGCCCATCGCCAGTGAGGGCACGCCCGCGCGCAACACTGCGGCGCTGCCGCCCGCACCGCCGTGATAGATCACGCAGGACGACTGCGGGAACAGCCAGCCATGCGGTACTTCACCGACCACCAGCATGCGCTCGGGCGCAGGTACCGGCGGCGGTGGCGCGTCGGCCAGTAACGCCTGCACGATCACCGGCAAGCCCATCGCATCCAGTGCCTGCAGCACCACACGCAGTTTGGCGTCGATGTGATCGCCCGCGCTGCTGCCCAAGGTGACGACGACCGGTCGCGGATATCGGCGCAAGAAGCCTTCCAGCGCCGGTTCCGGGATCCAGTCCGGATCGTGCGTAGGGCCATGAAGAAAACCGATGACACGATGCTGCGGCGACCACTGCGCGGATTCCGGTACCAGTCGCGGACTGATGGCGACCAGATTTAATCGTGGCGAATAGACGCTGTCGGCGACAACTTCCACCGGCGGCAGATCGTGCGCGGCGCGGAATTCGGACAGGCGATCGCCCCACAGCCAGCGCGAGTAGCCTTGTCGTGCACGCAATTCCTCACGTGAGGCTAGCGCTTGCTCGCAGCCGACGCCGGCTGCGTTCAAGGTCACGCTGGCCCACGGCAGGCCGAGCGATTCGGCGGCCAGACCGGCGCCGACCTGCAGCCAATGTGCGATCACGACATCGCAATCCGCCGCCGCCTCGCAGCAATCGGCGAACAGGCGTTCGAGATCGCCGAGCAGCACCTGTTGCAACAGGGCACGGTTCTGCCGCCGTGGATTGGGCTCCTCATGCATCGTGTCCATCATGCTGCGATACGCGGCGGCGGCCATTGGGCTGCCCAATGCATGGAATGGAAAACCATGCCCACGCACCAGATCCGCATGCGCAGACAGTGCCCCGAAACGCACCGTATCGCCGCGCGCGCGCAAACCGCCGGCCAATGCCAGCAGCGGTTGCACGTCACCGCGTGTTCCCCAGGTCAGTACTGCCCAGCGCATCGTCGCTTCGTCCGGAACTCAGGCGACGGCCGCGCCATCGCGTTCCGCCAACTTGCGGCGCAACGCAGCGACGATGTCACCGACGGTGGACAGCTCCAGCATCTCCTCGGGATCGAGTTCGATGGCAAAGGCCTCTTCCAGGTCGTACATCATGTTCATCAGCTTGAGCGAGCTGAGTCCGAGGCTGTCGGTGCTGCGGTCGTCGGTGATCGTGGCGGGATCCACGTCGAGTTTGACTTGCGCCATCAGTACCCGCAGCGCGGTTTCGTGGATTTCGTCTTGAGTCATGGGGTGATCCTCGGAGGTCGTGTGGTCGAGAAAATACGCTCGGGAAAAGGGGTCATGACGGGGTCAACTCGGTCTGCCGCGCCTGGTTCTCGCCGACTTCGCGTGCCTCGACGGCGTTGAACAGTTCGGTCAGACGCGCGGCCAGTGTCGTGGCGTGCGGACGCTTGACCAGGGTGAGATGGTTGCCCGGCACCGGGATCACGGTCAGTCCACCCGGCGTGTACGCGCGCCACAAGTCGATGTTGATCGGCGGCGTGTTCTCCGACGCTTCCTCGGCGGTGAACAGTACTGCCGGCTGCGCCAGCGGTTGCAGCCGGTAACGCAGGGCCAGATCGATGTTGCTGGCGATGCGCGCCATGAACTGCTCGGCGTCGCGGGTGCGGAAACCACGCGGCAGGATGTCGAGGTCGTAAGCGATCTCCAGCACGCGCGCGAAGCGTTTCTTGCTCTTGCGCATGACGTGATCCATCTTCGCGTGATCAGGCACCGCTTCCAGTTCGGCGCGGCCGATGCCCAGCTCGAAGGTGTCGCACACCAGCATCAGCGTATCGAGCAAGCCATTGGCGCTCTGCGCTTCGCCATCCATCAGTGCGAGAACGCCGATGCGTTGGCCTGCGGCATCAAGCTGACGCGCCATCTCGAACGCCACCGCAGCACCCATCGAGTGCCCGCCCAGCAGGTACGGGCCTTCGTGTTGCATCGCGCGCATTTCGCGCACGTACGCGGCAGCCATCGCTTCGATGCTGGCATTGGCCTGCGGATCGAGGAAGCGGCTATGCGATTGCAAGCCATAGAACGGCTGTTCCGGCCCGAACGCGCGCGCCAGATCCTGGAAGCCGAGGACGTCGCCACCGGCCGGATGGACGCAGAAGAAGGGCCTGCGACCCGGTGCGCCGGCCTGCAACTGCACCAGCATGCGTTCGTCGGAGGCGTTGATCGCCGCGTTCACGCGCTCGCCCATTTCGGCCACGGTCTGCGCCTGGAAGATCGCCGATACCGGCAGGTCGTAGCCCATTTCCGAGGACACGCGCGCCATCACGCGGTATGCGCTGAAGGACTCGCCGCCGAGATCAAAGAAGTTGTCGTGCACGCCGATGCGATCAACATCCAGGACTTCCCGCCAGATCCCGGCGATCTGGGTTTCCACCTCGTTGCGCGGCGCGACGTAAGACGTATCCAACTGCGGACGTACCGCCTGCAGATACGGCAACTTCGCGCGATCGAGCTTGCCGTTGTTGGTCAGCGGGAATTCCTGCAGGTGCACGAAACCCAGCGGCAACATGTATTCGGGCAGGGTGCGGCTGAGGAACGCGCGCAACGCGGTGGTCGAGATCGACTCCGGCCCGGTGTAGTACATCAGCAGGCCGTCACGCTGCGCACGGTCCTTCGTGACCAGGACCGCAGCACCGGTGACCGCTTCGTGAGCAAGCAGCGTCGCTTCGATTTCACCGGGCTCGATGCGATGGCCGCGGATCTTCACCTGCTGGTCGGCGCGGCCCATGTATTCGAGATCGCCATCGGAGCGCCAACGTGCCAGGTCTCCGCTGCGATACAGACGCGCACCGGATTCGCCGCTGAACGGATCAGGCACGAAACGCTGTGCGGTCAAGCCGGGACGCAGCGCGTAACCGCGTGCGAGGCCCGAGCCGCCGACGTAGATCTCGCCGCACACGCCCACCGGGACCGGTCGCGCATCGGCATCCAGCACGTACAGCGCCAGGTCGGCCAAGGGGCTGCCGACGCGCCGCGCTGGCGGCGCCGAAACATCTTCAGGCTGCACTTCCCGCCAGGTGACGTGCACGGTGGTTTCGGTGATGCCGTACATGTTGATCAGCTTCGACTGCGGATTCGCGCGATGCGCGAACCACGGGCGCAGTGCGGCGTGTTCCAACGCTTCGCCGCCGAAGACGACGTATCGCAATGTCGACGTCCACGTCCAGTCTTCACCGATACCGGAGCTGTCGAGCAAGCGGCCGAACGCCGACGGCGTCTGCGACAGCACCGTCACGCCGTGCTGGCGCATCAGGCCGGTCAATTCCATCGGCGAACGTGCGACGGTTTGTGGCACCACCACCAAGCGTGCGCCATGCAGCAGCGCGCCGAAGATTTCCCATACCGAGAAGTCGAAACACACCGAGTGGAACAAGGTCCAGACGTCGTGTTCGTCGAACGCGAAGCGTTGGTCGCAGGCAGCGAACAGACGCATCGCGTTGCGGTGGGTCAGCAATGTGCCCTTCGGTCTGCCGGTGGAGCCTGACGTGAAGATCACGTAGGCCAGCGAGTCCGGTCCGTGCAGGGGCGCGGGCATGGTGTCGGGTTGCGCGGCCAACGTGTCGGCATCGCGTTCAAGACAGATCACCTGCGACGCCCAGGCCGCCATGCGTTCTGCGGTGGGGCCACGACCGATAGCCACGCGGGCACCCGCGTCGGACACCATGAAGGCGGCACGATCGTCGGGATAATCGGGCTCGATCGGCAGATATGCGCCGCCGGCCTTCAGCACGGCGAGGATCGCGACGACCATTTCCGCCGAGCGCGGCAGGCAGATTGCCACCGGCTGTTCCGGTCCCACGCCCAAGGCGCGTAGTTGCTGCGCCAAGCGATTGGCCTGCGCATGCATCTCGGCGTAGGTCAGCGTGATCCCGCCGAAGCACAACGCAGGAAGCGCGGCATAGCGCGTGCCGGCATCGTCCAGTGCGCGCGCCAGATCGCCGGCATCGTCGAAACGGCTGCGTGCACCGCCGAGTGTATGCAGCACTTCGTACTCGCTGGCCGCGTCCATCACCGGCAAGGCGCGCAACGGTCTGGATGGCTCGGCCAGCGCCGCCGCCAGCAGCGTGCGCAGGCTTTCCAGCATGCGCACGATCGTGCCGGCGTCGAACAGGTCGGTGTTGAATTCCAACTCGACCTGCGTCGTGGCGTCGTCGTGGGCCACGGTGATGGCGAGATCGAACTTGCTGCGGTCGAAGGCGAAGTCGAAGTTCTCGACCCGTACCGCCGCGTCTTCCGGCAAGGACGCCGTCTTCTGCGCGGAGGTCTGCCAGGCGAAGCTGGTGTCGAACAACGGCTGACGGCTGAGATCGCGTTCAATCGAGATTTCGCCGACCAGCGATTCGAACGGATAGTCCTGATTCGCCAGGCCGTGGATGACGGTCTGGCGCACGCGTTGCAACAACGCCTCGAAACCATCGGCATCCGCCAATCTGGTGCGCAATGGCAATGTGTTGACGAAGACGCCGAGCATACGTTCGAGCTGCGGATGCTGACGCCCGGCCACCGGCACGCCGACGATGATGTCGTCCTGCCCGCACCAGCGAAGCAGCAGCAGATTCCATGCCGCCAACATCACCATGAATGGGCTGGCACCGTTGCGAGAAGCGAACGCCAACATCGCGGCATGGGTCTCGGCCGAGAGCGCGAGACGCTGGCGCGAACCACGGAAGCTGTGCAGCGCGCCACGCGGGCGGTCCACGGGCAGCGACAGCGGCAATGGCGGTGCTGCGATGGCTTCGTGCCAGTACTGTCGCTGTGGCTCGAATTCGCCGGCATCCATGCGCTTGCGTTGCCAAACGGCGTAGTCGACGTACTGCAGCGGTTCCGGCGCGGCGTCGGCATCGCCTTCGCACAATTCCTTCACCAGCAATTCCAATGACCAGCCGTCGCTGACGATGTGATGCACGACCAGCACCACGACATGGTCGTCGTCACCCAGCCGCCAGATACCGCCGCGCAGCAGGGGGCCGGTTTCGAGGTTGAACGTCTCGATCGCGAGCGCAGCCAGTTGTTCGCGCGCGAGGGTTTCGCGTTCGATGGCGGGCAGTGCGGAAAGATCATGCAGCGGCAAGGACACGTCGACGTGCCTGGACACCCACTGCATCGGCTCGCCGTCCAGCGGAATGAAGGTGGTGCGCAAGGCCGCGTGACGCTCGACCAGACGCGTCAGGTTCCGGGTCATCGCCGCCACGTCGAGCGGCCCGTGGACGCGCACCGCAGAGGGCATGTTGTAGGCCTCTTCCGCGCCTTCCAACTGCACCTGGAACCAGATCCGGCGTTGCGCGTGAGACAGCGGATAGCAATCGGCCGCCGGTTGCGCTTCGATCATGGTGGCGACCTGCGCGGCGCCGGTGGCACGCGCGGCCAGTTCGGCGAGACTGCGCGCTTCGAACACTTCGCGCATCGCCATCTGTCCGCCGGCCAGTTCGCTCCAACGGTTGACCAGACGGATCGCCAGCAGGGAGTGGCCGCCGAGCTCGAAGAAATTGTCGTCGCGGCCGACATTCGGCACGTTCAACAACGTCGACCAGATGTTGGCGAGCAGGATTTCCGCCTCGGTGACCGGTGCGCGGAAGGCACGTTGCGCCAAGGCCTGTGCATCCGGCGCCGGCAAGGCAGCGCGATCGAGTTTGCCGTTGCGCGACAGCGGCAATGCAGGCATCGGCACGAAGGCGGCCGGCACCATGTATTCGGGCAGTGCGGCGGCCACGTATTCGCGCAGCTCCGCTGCATCGGGTGCCTTGTCGTCGGCATGGGTGAAATAGCAGACCAGACGGCGATCGGCGCCGTCATCGAACGCCAGCACGGCGGCTTCGCGGATCGCCGGGTGCGTGGCCAGGCGTGTTTCGATTTCGCCGGGTTCGACACGGTGGCCACGGATCTTGATCTGGAAATCGTTGCGACCGAGGTATTCCAGTTCGCCATCGGCACGCCAGCGCACCAGATCGCCGGTACGGTACATGCGCGCGCCGGGAGTGGTGTCGAAGGGATCGTCGACGAAGCGTTCGCGGGTCAGGGCGTCCTGATGCAGATAACCGCGCGCGACAGCGATGCCGCCAATCGCCAATTCGCCGGGGACACCGACC
>JBGSID010000065.1:0-39412 GCA_041751895.1 Lysobacteraceae bacterium
AGCCCGCGCCGTCAAAGCTGCGACGATATCTATAATCAAGAAACCATCTTGATGACGGACTTCGTTATATCTGAAAGGGTGCGAGCTTCGCGCCTTCCGGCGCTCCCACAAATAAAAACAGCGGCGGACTTGCGTTCGCCGCTGTTTCGGATCACTGCCCGATTTGCGCTGCGATCAGAAATCGTAACGCGCGGTGAGCGTGTACTGGCGCGGCGGGCCGTAGAAACCGGTGAACACGCCCAGCGCGGCATTGAGGCTGTAGCCGGTGGTGAGATATTCCTCGTCGGCGAGGTTGCTGCCCTGCAGCGACACCGTCCACGTGGTGTTGGGCTTCCAGATCACGCCTGCGTTGATCAGGCCATAGCCATCCTGGGTGATCGGCACCGCGCCGCTGCGGATGATTTCGGTGGTCGCGACCACATCGTCCTGGTAGCTGTAGCCGAGGCGCGCGGAGAGGTTGCCCATGCTGCCCAGTTCGGTGCGGTATTCCAGGTTGACCGCGCCGGAGAACTCGGGCGCATTGGTGAATTCCTGCTCGTCGGAGATATCGATGCCCGTATAGATGAAGCGATCGTATTTCGCATCGAGCCAGGCGAAATTGCCGGACACCAGCCAGTTCGCGCTGGGCAGCCACTGGTATTCGACTTCGACGCCGTTGACCGTGCCTTCGCCGGCGTTGGTGAAATCGCCGAAGAACGCGTCGTCGATGCCGTCGCCGTTGCTGTCGTACGACGTGAACACCGACAGCTGGATGTCCTTGTACTTGTTGTGGAACGCCGAGACATTCAGGAACAGGCGCTGGTCGAGGAACGACATCTTGCTGCCGATCTCGTAGCTGTCGACCTGCTCGTCGTCGAACGGCTCGGCCGAACGCGGTACCGCGGTGGCCTGCGCGCGGATGTTGTAGCCGCCCGACTTGAAGCCGCGGGTAGCGAGGCCGTAGATCATGATGTCGTCGTTGACCTGATAATCCAGCGAGACCTTCGGCGAGGTGTTCTTGAAGTTGATGGTCTTGTCGAAATCGGCGGCGATCGTCGCCGCCGGGCGCAGCGTGGTGTAGGTCGCATCGGTGTAGAAGCGATTGAGCACGTCGGCGCGTTTGTCTTCATCGGTGTAGCGGGCACCGACGTCCAGCTTCAGGCGATCAGTCAAGTCGAAGGTCCAATCGGCGTAGACCGCGACGCTGTTGGTGAAGACGTTGCCTTGGGTGTCGCCGAATACCAGGTTGAAGAAATTGTTCAGCACCTGCCCGCCGGCGCGTCCGTCGAACTTGTACACGCCGATCACGCCGCGCGCGCGTCCGCCGCCGTCATAGTTCGCCTGCAGTTCGTGCGTGGTCTGCTCGTCGGTGTAGAACGCTTTCACGTCCGCAAGCGTGTTCGGCAGGGTGTCGAAGTCGATATTGGTTTCGGTATCGGATTCGCGCTTGGCCGCCACGTATTTGACTGCCCAGCTGTCGTTCGGACGCCAGTTGACCGTGACCGACGCGCCCTTGAGCGTGGTGTCGTTGACGTTGGGCATGCCGTTGCGAACGTCGTAGCGATCGTTCAGCGGCGGCAGGGTCGGCGCGAAGCGGTTGGGCGCCAGCATGCGCGCACCACGTACGCCGGAAGCGTCGTGCATCCAGTCGAATGCGAACTGCACGTCGAAATCATCACCAGCGTAAGCACCGAGGCTGAATCGGGCAGCGGTCACGTCCTTGTCGCTGACCTGCGCACCGGTGTTGATGTTCTCGCCGAAGCCGTCGCGATCGAGCTTGGCAATGGCGACGCGCGCGCGCAGGCCGCTGTCTTCACCACCGATCGGGCCACCCACCGCTGCCTTGATATCGCGCTGGTTGTAATTGCCGACGGTCAGCGACGCGAAGCCGTCGAACGTCGTGGGAAGCGCCTTGGAGACATATTTGATGGCGCCGCCGATGGTGTTCTTGCCGTACAGCGTGCCCTGCGGACCACGCAGCACTTCGATCCGGCCGACATCGAACACGTCGAGCAGCGCGCCCTGCGGACGGGCGATGTATACATCATCGAGATACAGACCCACGCCCGGATCGACGCCCCACAGCGGATCGGACTGACCGACGCCGCGAATATAGGCGGTGATGGTGCTGTTGGAGCCGCGCGCCGCATACAGCGTGAGGTTCGGCACCTGCGCATCGAGATCGCTGAGATCCTGGACGTTGAGCTTGTCCAGCGCGTCCGGCGTGAACGCGGTCACCGCAATCGGCACTTCCTGCAGGGTTTCCTCGCGCTTACGGGCAGTGACGGTGATCGTCTCCAGCGTGTCCCGACTGGTTTCGGCACCAGCGTCGGCATCCTGGGCATAGCCCATCGGCGCGAACACTCCGAACGCGACTGCCGTCGCGACGGCCAAGCTCAGACTGCTGTGCGACAGGACGGTACGCGTGGACGCGACCGCAGTCGGCCTCGGGGTCATGCGAACGACGGGAAGGGTACGACTCATCTGATCTGTTCCTCGGTGGATAAAGCACAACGGGTGGGCCGCCGACACGGGACGGCCACATTGCGGCAAGCCTAGGCAGTGACGCCGGCCCGGGCACTTGTACCTTCGGACAATGGGCCGCACAGCGGTGGCTGCCGACACTGGCTGCCCAAGCCGCCCCTGTGTCCGGCTGCCTCTGCATGCACCCAGCATGCGTGGTCGTGGCGCCGGTCGCGACTTTCCCTGGCGACAAGAACTCTTCAATGACGGCGGTGACATGTCTTTTCTGATCGTGCTGGCGGCGCTCTGCTTCCTGATGTTCGTGGCGTATCGCGGCTACAGCGTCATCCTGTTCGCGCCGATCGCTGCATTGGGCGCCGTGCTCGCAACCGATGCCACGCTGGTCGCACCGATGTTCACCGGCCTGTTCATGGACAAGATGGTCGGGTTTCTGAAGCTGTATTTCCCGGTATTTCTGCTCGGCGCGATCTTTGGAAAATTGATCGAAGTCTCCGGGTTCTCGAAGTCCATCGTCGCAGCAGTCATCCGGCTGTTCGGCGCCGAGCGCGCGATGCTGTCGATCGTCGCGGTCTGTGCCCTGCTCACTTACGGTGGCGTGTCGCTGTTCGTGGTCGTGTTCGCGGTCTATCCCTTCGCTGCCGAACTGTTCCGCCAGGGCGACATTCCGAAACGTCTGATCCCCGGCACCATCGCACTCGGCGCCTTCACCTTCACCATGGACTCGCTGCCCGGCACGCCGCAGATCCAGAACATCATTCCGACTTCATTCTTCGGCACCACCACCTGGGCGGCACCCTGGCTGGGCACGATCGGTGCGGTGTTCATTCTGGTCATGGGCATCAGCTATCTGGAATGGCGCCGTCGCACCGCGAAACGCAATGGCGAAGGCTACGGCGACCCGGCGACCCTCAGCAACGAACCCGCGCCCTTCACCGAGAGTGCACTCGCACATCCGCTGCTTGCGCTGTCGCCACTGCTGCTGGTCGGCATCGTCAACAAGTTGCTGACGATCTGGATCCCCAAGGTCTACGGCAGCAGCCATGAATTCGTACCGGCCGTAATCGGCAACGCCGCGCCGGTGGTGCAGGAAATCTCGAAAGTCGCCGCGATCTGGGCGGTGCAGGGCGCGCTGCTGACCGGCATCGCCAGCGTGATCATCCTGGCTTGGAAACCGGTCTCCGCAAGTTTCGCGGACGGCGCAAAACAGGCGGTCGGCGGCGCGATGCTGGCTTCGATGAACACGGCATCGGAATACGGCTTCGGCGCGGTGATTGCCGCCCTCCCCGGCTTTCTCGTGGTCGCGAATGCGCTTCATTCGATCCCGAATCCGTTGATCAACGAAGCGATCGCCGTGACATCACTGGCCGGCATCACCGGCTCGGCGTCGGGCGGCATGAGCATCGCGTTGGCGGCGATGGCCGACACCTTCATCACCAATGCCAATGCGGCCGGCATTCCGATGGACGTACTGCACCGCGTGGCGGCGATGGCCTCCGGCGGCATGGACACCCTGCCGCACAATGGCGCAGTCATCACCCTGTTGGCCGTCACCGGCCTGAGCCATCGCCAAGCCTACAAGGACATCTTCGCGATCACTGTGATCAAGACATCGGCGGTCTTCGTCGTGATTGCGGCCTTCTATGCCACCGGGCTGGTCTAGGCACCGGGCTGGTCTAGGCACCGGGCTCGTCTTGCACCAGGCTGGTCTTGCACCAGAAGACTGGATTGGCACTGGGGTTGAGCATGGACTACGCACAGCGAACCATCCTGCCAGCCATGCGGCGAAGCATGACGCATACTTTCCCCACTTCGCCGTGTGTACTGCGGCGTTCTTTTCTTCGATGATTTTTCGCCGCATTTCCTGCGGCGTCTTCCTTCCCAACGAGCCCTCGCCATGTCCGACCGCTTCCTCACCTCCCGCACCGCACTCGTGACCGGCAGCACGTCCGGCATCGGGCTCGCCATCGCCTGCGGGCTGGCCTCCGCAGGTGCGAAGATCGCGATCAACGGCCTCGGTACGCCTGAGCAGATCGAAGCCGCATTGCAGGCGGTACGCGATGCCGGTGCCGCTGCTGACGATGTCCGTCATTTCGGTGCGGACCTGCGCGACCCGGAACAGATCGAAACGATGATGGCCGCACTGGACGCATGGTCGCCGGCCGACATCCTGGTGAACAACGCAGGCATCCAGCATGCCGTTCCGCTGGCCGAGATGCCGACACAGAAATGGAACGACATCCTCGCGATCAACCTCAGCTCCGCCTTCCACAGCATGCGCCTCGCGATGCCGGGCATGGCCGCACGCGGTTATGGGCGCGTGGTCAATATCGCCTCGGTGCACGGCCTGGTCGCGTCGGTGAAGAAGGCACCCTACGTCGCCAGCAAGTTCGGTATTGTCGGTCTGAGCAAAGTCGCCGCCCTTGAATATGCGGCGTCCGGCAGCCGCGACAGCGGCGGCATCACCGTCAACTGCATCTGCCCGGGCTGGGTCGAAACCGCGTTGATCGAGCCGCAGATCGAAGCGCGGCGCAATGGTGGCACGCGCGATGATGGCGTCCGTGCACTCGTCGCCGAAAAACAGCCGAGCCAGCGGATGTCGTTGCCGGAGGACATCGCGTCGATGGTGCTGTGGCTCTGCCGGCGCGAGGCGCACAACGTCACCGGCGCCTCGTTCCCGATCGATGGCGGCTGGACAGCACAATAAATAGCGCAACAACAGGTCAAGTGAACAAGCCGACTGCGGCTTGAGCAAGAAGGCATTTCGCGATCCGTCGCCACGCATGAGCGGCGACGGATCGCCATGCCGTGGCCGTCTTACCCGAGACATTCGGGGCAATGTATCGGAGCGGGCCGTCCGTCACGAATTCCAGCATGGACCGTGAACGGTGGTGTGGCATGCTGTCTTGGGGATTCGGATGGATAGTGCGCGGACTGCGTTTCCATCAGGCACGCCCGGAGTTCCCCGATGCCAAGACTTGTCCAGAAATCCCGCCGCAAGGCCATGCTCGCGATCATGGCGCGACGCAACGGCATCATCGGCCGCCTTCGTTTCCAGTCCCCACTGCCACGTTTTCCGGACGCCGACGACCGTCCCGCAGACGGCAGCAATGCCACTGATACACACACCAACACCAACACGACCGTCGGACCCGTGCCGCGAATGGCGGGCCCATCGCTATCGCGAATCTCCAGGCCCGAACTGCTGACCATGGCGCGCATTCCGTTCGCGGTCCGCGTACTCAACCATCTGACCTTCGGCGCAACGGCGACGTCCATCGCCGAATTCAATGCCCTGGGCACGAATGACCGGGCACGACTGACTGCGTTCGTCGACCAGCAGATGAATCCATCGGCCATCAGCGACAGTGCCGTGGACGCACGCCTGAATGCCTCCGGCTACACCACGCTCAACAAATCATTGACCCAGCTCTGGGCCGACCATCGCATCGTCACGACCGACAGCACCGCCCCGGCGCGCGAAACCCAACGGGCCGCACTGGTTCGTGCGGTCTATTCGCGTCGACAGCTGCAGGAAACGATGGTGGATTTCTGGCAGAACCACTTCAACGTCTCGGTCTCGAATTCCTCTGCCGCACCGGTCTACGTGCACTACAACCGCGACGTGATCCGCGCCAATGCGTTCGGCAATTTCCGCACGATGCTCGAAGCGGTGGCGCAGAGCACGGCGATGCTCTACTTCCTCAACAATTCGACCAATTCACGCTCGGGTCCGAACGAGAACTTCGCACGCGAACTGCTGGAACTGCATACCTTCGGCGCCGAGAACTATCTGGGCTTCGTCGATCCGTTCAACGTGCCGCCCGCGCCGGAAGATCCGAGCTATCCGATCGGCTACAGCGATCTCGATGTCTACGATACCGCCGCCGCCTTCACCGGCTGGACCGTGAAAGATGGTCGCAACGGCCCCTCGGACGAAAACGACGGCACATTCGTCTATCGCCAGGCGATGCATGATGCCGGCCCGAAGCTTGTCCTCGGCATGTACATTTTTCCGGAGCAGCCGGACCTGAAGGACGGCCGGGATATTCTCGACCGCCTCGCCAGCCATCCGCGCGTCGCGAAGTTCATCTGCAAGAAACTCATCCAGCGCTTCGTATCGGATCGACCCGATCAATCCCTGATCGACAGCGCGGCCGAGATCTTCCGCGCCAACTGGCAGAAGCCCGACCAGATCAGACTCACCGTGCGCCACATCCTCCTGTCCGATGCCCTCATGAACAGTTGGGGACAGAAGAATCGACGTCCGTTCGAACTCATGGCCGCTGCGATGCGTGGGTGCGGCAGCGACTGGACCATCAAGGGCGTCAGCGAAAGCCGCAGCAACGACTTCATGAACCGGATCGCCACCACCGGCCATACGCCTTACGACTGGCCGGCACCGAACGGTTACCCCGATGTCGGTGTCGCCTGGTCGGGCTCGAACAGCGTGGTCAGTGCATGGCGGATGTTGAGCTGGCTGACTGAGGCCCTCGATACCGATGCCAACAGCACGCCGCTGCTGCCGATCCTCGCCCTGAGCCGCACGCATGTCGCCAACTGGACCGCAAACAACCTGGTCGATTACTGGTGCCAACGCATTCTCGGTTATCTGCCCATCGCATCGCGCCGCAAAGTGCTGGTGGATTTCCTTGCCCAGAACGGCGACCCCGCGACCTACGTCATCACCGACACCGACAGTTCCTCAAGCAGCGATCTGAAGCGGCACTACAACCAGCAGCGTCTGCGCAGCGTGGTGTCGATGATCCTGATCTCACCCGAATTCATGAGCCGCTGAGGACACTCCCATGACCTATACCCGTCTTGATCGGCGCGAATTCCTGAAAGGCTGCGGCGCCGCTGCCGCAATCGGTGCTGTCGGCGGCCCGACGCTGCTGTTCTCGCAGGAAGCGCATGCGGCCGCCAATCCCTTCGACACCGTCGTGATGGTGTTTCTGCGCGGTGGTTTCGATGGTCTCAATCTCGTGCCACCGGTCAGCGGCAACGACCGCAATTTCTACGAACAGGCACGTCCCAGCCTCAACATTGCAGCCAGCGGCGACTACGGCGCACTGCCGCTGACAAGGGCCAACGGCACGGCCACGGGCTTCGGCCTGCATCCCTCGGCAACGGGTCTGCACGATATCTGGAACGCCGGCAAGCTCGCGATCATCCAGTGCTGTGGCATGCCGACCGTCGTCACCCGCAGCCACTTCGATGCGCAGGCCTATCTGGATCTCGGCACGCCGGGCAATCCAATCAACAGCACCGGCTGGATGACGCGCGCATGGCAGACGCATCCAGTCGACAGCAACAACCAGACGATGCCGCTGCTCGCCGTCGCCAATCGGCAGCCCCGCAACATGAGCGGATCGACCGATGCATTGTCGATGCCGAGCCCCGGCGATTTTTCGTTGAGCTCAGGCGCATCCCAGTGGCGCGAGTACCGCAGCAACATGCCGCCGGGCACCAAGGGCGTCACCGAAACCATCGCCAGTCTCTGGGCCGGACAAACCGGTGTCGAGCTCGCAGGCCAACAAGCCGATACCTCGCTCAATCTGATCGCGCAGCAGGGTTACACCAGCACGCTCCCCGCCGCGTGGCCGACCACGACCTTCGCGCGCCAGCTGTGGACCGTCGCGCAATCGATCCGCTTCAATCTGGGTCTGCGCTATGCCGCCGTCGATCTGGGCGGCTGGGACACACACCAGTCGCAGGGCACTGCCGGCAGCGGCTACAGCTATTACCAGAACAAGATCGTCGAACTCTCGCAGGCGTTGACCGCGTTCTATGACGAACTCAACGCCACCGGCGAGATGGGGCGCGTCACGGTGATCGTGCAATCGGAATTCGGCCGTCGCGTTCGCCAGAACGGCAGTGGCGGCACCGATCACGGCTATGGCAATCCGCTGCTGGTGTTGGGCGGGCCCGTCAACGGACGTCAGATCTACGGGCAGTGGCTCGGACTCGATCCACAGGTGCTGTCGCCCTACTTCGGCGATATTCCGGCAACGACTGATTTCCGACGCGTATTTTCCGAATTGTTGATCCGGCGCATGCGCAACAACAGGCTCGGCGAGGTTTTTCCGGGCTACACCGGGTATTCGCCGTTGGGGATTTTCCAGGGCAGCGATATCGCACCGCAATATCTGGCCAGCGCACAAGCGCAGATCATGGCCAACCTGCCAGCGAATCCACAGCCCGGTTATGGAGAGTCACTGCATGTTGAATCGCTCGGTGCGCCAGTACGCGAAAGCGCAAGAGCAATGCGCGCCCAGGAAAGAGACCGTCACCACTGGATTCGACGCCTGTTGGCAGCTCTCGGTTTGTCGTAGCCGCCAGCGACCCGGACAAGCGTCCGCTGCGCACTTGGACCCCACATCTGGCGGAACGAATCGCTGCTTGCGGGGCAGATGACGGGACTGAGGTGTCTGTCACAACCCGCAGGCAACACTTTTATCTATCAGAGCAGTCGGCCGGCATATAGTGCTGACCACTGTCTTCCCAAGACCGTCATCCCAAGACTGTATTCCCAATACCGCTTTCCCAAGACGCGAGATCTGGAGCCCCACCATGGCAAGACTCTTCCCGAAATCCCGGCGCAAAGCCATGCACGACGTGATCGCTCGCCGCTATGGATTGAAAGGGCAGCTCCGTTTCCAGTCGCCGCCGCCGCGTCTGCCTGAGACCGCTACGACAGCCTCTCCCAGCACAGCAGCCACCGGTGCGAGCGGGCCGCGTATGGCCGGGCCTTCGATGTCGCACATCTCGCAGCCCGAGCTGTTGACGCTGCAGCGGCCTCCGTTTGCGGTCCAGGCATTGAATCACCTGACCTTCGGCGCGACCGCCGCTTCGATCGCCGAATTCAACGCGCTCGGCAACAACGACACCGCACGACTCACGGCATTCGTGGACCAGCAGCTGAATGCGTCGGCGATCAATGACTCCGGAGTCGAAACGCGTCTGACCAATGCGGGCTACACCACGCTCGGCAAAAGCCTGACCCAGCTCTGGACGGACCACGTCGCGTCCGATCCCGTCTACGACATCCGCATGCGCCCAGCCTGGGAAGTGCAGCGGTCGTCGCTGGTGCGCGCAGTGCATTCCAAGCGCCAATTGCTCGAAGTGATGGTCGGCCATTGGCACAATCACTTCAATGTCACTCTGAGCGACTTCTCCGCCGGCCCCGTTTACGTCCACTATCACCGTGACGTGATCCGCGCGAACGCACTGGGCAATTTCCGCACGATGCTCGAAGCGGTCGCCCAGAGCACGGCGATGATGTACTACCTCGACAACGCCTCAAATACGCGCTCCGGCCCGAACGAGAATTTCGCGCGCGAGTTGCTCGAACTGCATACGTTCGGCGCGGAAAACTATCTCGGCTTCATGGACCCGTTCCAGGTGCCGCCCTGCCCGGAAGATCCCACCTATCCCATCGGCTATACCGATGTGGACGTGTACGAAACCGCGTCGTCTTTCACCGGCTGGTCGATCAAGGACGGCCACTGGCAATACCCCACCGAAGACGACGGCACCTTCGTCTACCGCCAGGCCTGGCACGACTCGGGCCCGAAGTTCGTGCTCGGCAAGTTCCTCAATCCCGAACAGCCGTCGATGAAGGACGGGCGCGACATCCTCGATCGCCTCGCCAGCCATCCGCGCGTCGCGAAATTCATCTGCAAGAAGCTGATCCGCCGCTTTGTCTCCGACCAGCCCGATCAGTCGTTGATCGATAGCGCCGCCGCCATATTCCGCGCCAATTGGCAAAGCCCCAACCAGATCGCATTGACCCTGCGCCACATTCTGCTGTCGAACGCGTTCATCAGCAGTTGGGGGCAGAAGAACCGCAGGCCATTCGAGCTGGCGGCCGCTGCATTGCGCGCCGTCTCTTCGGATTGGACGCCGCGTGTGGGCGACGCCAAAAGCGATGAGATGCTCTGGCGCATGGGCTTCACCGGCAACACACCATACGAATGGCCGGCGCCGAACGGCTATCCCGATGTCGGCCTCGCATGGTCGGGGTCGAACACCTATGCGATGACGTGGAAATTGCTGAACTGGATCAGCGAAACCAGCGACAACAACGTGCCGATGGCACCGATCCTCGCGCTCACCCGCAGCAATGTCAGCAGTTGGACCGCCAATAATCTGGTCGACTTCTGGTGTCGCCGCGTCCTCGGATACATTCCCGTCGCGTCGCGACGTCAGGTGCTGGTGTCGTTCATGGCGCAGAACGGCGCGGCCACCGATGTCATCGCCGACACAGATACCTGGGCAGCCAGCAATCCGAAGGCGCACTACAACCAGCAACGCCTGCGCACCCTGGTGTCGTTGATCCTGATGTCCCCCGAATTCATGAGCCTCTGAGGACAACTCCCATGTCAGATCTCCGCATCGATCGCCGAGAATTCCTCAAGGGCGCCTGCGCCACTGCCGCTGTAGGCGCGGCCGGCCCGAGCCTGCTGTTTTCGCAGGAAGCACAGGCTGCGGCCAACAGCTACGACACCGTGGTGCTGGTCTTCCTCCGTGGCGCCATTGACGGACTGAATCTCGTCCCACCGGTGTCCGGCAACGACCGTTCGTTTTATGAAGAAGCTCGGCCAACGCTGAATATCGCCGCCAGTGGCACCTACGGCGCATTGCCGCTGACGCTGGCGAGCGGTGCGGCCACCGGATTTGGCCTGCATCCGTCCGCCGTTGGCCTGAAAGGGCTCTGGGACGCGGGCAAACTCGCCATCGTCCACAGTTGCGGCATGCCGACCGTGGTGACCCGCAGCCATTTCGACGCGCAGCTTTACCTGGACCTGGGCACGCCCGGGCAACAGGCGACCGGCACCGGCTGGCTGACCCGCGCCTGGAACAGCCAACCGGGCATCAGCAGCACACCGCCCTTGCCGCTGGTCGCGGTGGCCAGCCGCCAGCCTGCGAATCTGCTCGGCTCAACGCAGGCCTTGTCGATGCCGAGCCCAAGCGATTTCGCGCTGAACTCAGGCGCCTGGCAGTGGCAGCAGTTCCGCAGCGGCATGCCCGCAGGGACCAAGGGACTCAACGAAACACTGGCCAGTCTGTGGGCGGGAAAAACCGGTGTCGAGGTCGATGGTCAGCATGCCGACACCTCGCTGCAGGTGATCGGCCAGCAGGCCTACACCGCAACGCTTCCCGCCGCTTGGCCGACCACCAATTTCGCTCGCCAGCTGTGGACGGTGGCGCAGTCGGTCCGCTTCAATCTGGGGCTGCGCTTCGCGACCCTCGACCTCGGCGGCTGGGACACGCACGACGGCCAAGGCACCGCCGGCAGCGGTTACCACTATTACCAGAACAAGATCGCCGAACTCTCCGAAGCGTTGACCGCGTTCTACAACGATCTGAGCGCCGGAGGTGAAGCCGGGCGCGTCACCGTGATCGTGCAGTCGGAATTCGGGCGTCGCGTGCGCCAGAACGGCAGCGGCGGCACCGATCACGGCTACGGCAATCCGCTGCTGGTGCTCGGCGGCCCGGTCAACGGGCGCAAATTCTATGGTCAATGGCTGGGTCTGGACCCGCAGGTGCTCTCGCCCTACTTCGGCGACGTGCCGGTAACCACCGATTTCCGGCGCGTATTCTCAGAGCTGCTGATCCGGCGCATGGGCAACAACAAGCTCGGCAACGTCTTTCCTGGCTACAGCGGCTATTCGCCGATGGGCATCTTCCAGGGCACTGATTTACAGCCGCAATATGTGGCCTCGGAGCCAAGCCAGATCCTGATGCCGCAGCCCATGGCGAACCTGCCGGCCAATCCGCAGCCGGTGTATGGCGAGTCGATCGGCGTACGTGAAAGCGCACGCGCGGTCCGCGCGCATCAACGCGACCAGGGCAACTGGATCCGTCGATTGCTGGCCGCGTTGGGCCTGTCGTGATTCCGGAACGGTCGGGCGCCGCCTGACAGGCAGTTTTCGAACAGCCTGCTAACGCGGCCCCGACCACCCGATGCCGACGGTGAAACTGCGGCTGGCAGCCGGCTCGAAGAACCGGCCGTTCCCCTCGTTGACGATCACTGAGCCCGCGTAGCGACGATCAAACAGGTTGTCGATGCGCAGAAACGCGTGCCAGCCACGATCAGGGGCTGCACGCCATTGTCCGCGCCAGGCAAACCGGGCGTTGCCTGCTGCCACATCCGTATTGCGATCATCGGTCGCAATCGCACCGGCAACACGTGCTTCCAACGCACTCGACCAGCGACCGTCGATCGAACCCCAACGCCACTCCGCAAACAGATCGGCACGCGGTATGCCGGGAACCCGATTGCCGGCTTCGACCAGGCGGGTTTCACCCAGTGCGTTGAAGCTGAAGCCATCGACGAAACGCGCATCGATCCAACTCGCTGCGAGTGCATAGCCCCAGTGCACGCCGATATCACCCGATGCGCCGAACTCCACGCCTTCGCGACACGTCGCGCCGGCGTTCGCGAAACTCGCACGTCCGCCGCGATTCAAGGCCGGCACGATCTCGTCTTCGCCATCGACACGATAGACCGCCACTGAGGCCTCGCCCCACGCGCCGCGCCAGCGCGCGCCAAATTCGACCGCCCGCGTATGTGCCGGGCGCAGTTCGCGATTGAATCCAGCCGCGCCGTCCGGCCGATAAGCCAGTTCGGTCAGTGTCGGCGTTTCGAAACCTCGACCCAGACTGACGTAAACCTCACCACCAGGCAGCGCACGCACCACACCGACCGACGACGCCCACTCCGCATGTCTTCGGCCACCGCTGTCGTCGCCGTTGTCGAGATAGCGGTCATCACTGTCGATCCGCAGCCGCGAATGGCGTGCGCCCAACATCGCGGTCCATCCTTCGGCGAAACCGTAGTCGCCGAAGGCATAGACATCGAGCAGATCGACACGATTGCGTTCGTCGCGGCGCAGCCGTCCACGCACGCCGAGAAGATCGCCCACGAAGTTTTCGTAGCCGCGCCGGGCTTCGTCCAGACGCACGCCTTCGATGCCGAGCGCCAGCGAACCTTGCGCGCTTCGCCAACGTCGGCCCAAATCGAAGCCGGTCGAGGCGCGCCCCAGATCGATCACACCACCGGCACTGCCGGGCGCGCGCTGTGCGGCAACCGGCACCGCAAGGAATTGTTCGATGTCGCGATTCACGCGATAGGCCGACAGCCAGAGATCGCCCTGCGCGGCGTTCTCTCGGCGCCACTGCAGGCCGAATTGATCTTCACGTACGGTCTTGCGCGTGTCGAAGATCGAAGCGGCCGGGTCGGTCGCGTCCGGATCCTGCGAGAACGCGTCGCGCGTCAGCCCCAACGGATCTTCCGCAAGCGGCTGACGCAGGCCGTTGTAGACCAGACGCAGACGTTCGCCTTCACGAGGCGACCACTCAGCGATTCCGTTGAGTTGCTGGCGTCGTGCGGCACTGTGCGGGCGCGAGCCATCTGTGGCGAAGCTGCTGCCCGTCGCACGCCAGCGCCAGGCATCTTCGGCTTCACCGCCATCCGCACGCAGGCTGAAGCGTTCGCTGCCATCGCTGGACGCCCAGGCATCGGCCGCTGCGCCCGGCGTGGCATCCAGTCTGCTGAGACCCAGGATCACGCCACCCGCCGCGTTGCCGTACTGCAGCGCCAGCGGCCCACGCAGCACTTCGACGCGATCCAGCGACGACAGCGGTAACACTGCCACCTGCCCTTGGCCATCGGCAGCACTCGACGGAATGCCGTCGACGATCAAACGGATACCGCGAATACCGAAGGTGGAACGCGCACCGAACCCCCGCGACTGGATCTGAAGATCCTGTGCGTAGTTCTGCCTTTCCAAAGCGGTGAAGCCGGGGACTCTCTGCAACGATTCGGACAGATTCACCTGGCGCTGACCGTCGCGCAGCGTTTTGCCGTCGATCACGCTGACCGCACCAGGGAGGCGCGACAGCGACCTGGCATCACCGGTCACATGGATGGTGTCGAGCACCTGTGCGTCGGTCGCGCCCTGCACCTGTGCCACGACAGGCGTATGCACGCATGCAAGGACGAGAGCAAGCGGCATCCTGCGGGCGATGTGCGCGAGGCTTGGCATGATTCGATTTTCACACACCATCGGCATGGCCATGATGGGCACGACACGATGTGTGCAGCGTCTGAGGCTCGTGGCGATGGCTGCGCTTCGCGATGAACACGCATAGAAAAAGCGGGCTTTCGCCCGCTTTCTCATGATCAGACTGTCGACTGGGACAATCAGTCGTTCGAGGTGCCTTCGCCTTCCTCGACCGCCTTCATCGACAGGCGGATACGGCCCTGCTTGTCGACTTCCAGCACCTTGACCTTGACGATGTCGCCTTCCTTGAGCACGTCGCTGACTTTCTCGACGCGATCATTGGAAATCTGCGACACGTGGACCAGACCGTCCTTGCCGGGGGAGATGGTGACGAACGCACCGAAGTCCATCAGCTTGGCGACCTTGCCCTCGTAGATGCGGCCCGGCTCAACGTCGGAGGTGATCTGCTCGATCCGCGACTTGGCGGCCTGACCAGCGGCGGCGCTGACCGACGCGATGGTGATGGTGCCGTCGTCCTGGATGTCGATCTGGGTGCCGGTTTCCTTGGTGATCGCCTGGATCACCGAGCCGCCCTTGCCGATCACTTCGCGGATCTTGTCGGGGTGGATCTTGATGGTGATCAGACGCGGCGCGTACTCGGACAGCTCCGCGCGCGGTGCGGTCATGGCATGCGACATTTCGCCGAGGATATGCAGACGACCCTGCTTGGCCTGGGCCAGCGCGGTCTTCATGATCTCTTCGGTGATGCCCTGGATCTTGATGTCCATCTGCAGGGCGGAAATGCCCTTCTCGGTACCGGCGACCTTGAAGTCCATGTCGCCGAGATGGTCTTCGTCACCGAGGATGTCGGAGAGCACGACGAAGTCGCCGCCTTCCTTCACCAGACCCATCGCGATACCCGCGACCGGCGCCTTGATCGGCACGCCGGCATCCATCAGCGCCAGCGAGCTGCCGCAGACCGAGGCCATCGAGGACGAACCGTTCGATTCGGTGATTTCCGACACGACGCGAATGGTGTACGGGAAGGCTTCCATCGTCGGCATCACGGCGAGCACGCCGCGCTTGGCGAGACGGCCGTGGCCGATTTCGCGACGCTTCGGACCCATCATGCGGCCGGCTTCACCGACCGAATAGGGCGGGAAGTTGTAATGGAACAGGAAGTGTTCCTTGTACTCGCCGCCGACCGCGTCGATGACCTGACCGTCGCGGGCGGTGCCGAGGGTGACTGCGACGATCGCCTGCGTTTCACCGCGGGTGAACAGCGCAGAACCATGCACGCGCGGCAGGATTGTGACTTTGGAAGCGATCGGGCGGACGGTGTCGAGCGCACGGCCGTCGATGCGAACCTTGGTGCTCAGCACCGAGTTGCGCATGGTCTGATATTCAAGCTCACCGAATTCCTTTGAGGCTTCAGCGGCGTTCCAGCCGTTGGCTTCGATCTGTCCGGCAAGACCGGCCATCACGTCTTTCTTCAGCGCGGAGATCGCGTCTTTGCGCTCCAGCTTGTCGCGCACCTGGAAAGCAGCGCCGAGACGATCGCCGATCGCTGCCTTGATCGCGTCGATCATCGCGTCGTTCTTGGCGGGCGCCTGCCAGTTCCACTTCGGCTTGCCGGCTTCGGCGACGAGTTCGTTGATCGTGTCGATCGCGATCTGCATCTGCTGGTGACCGAACATCACCGCGCCGAGCATCACGTCTTCCGACAGTTCGCGTGCTTCGGATTCGACCATCAGCACGGCCTGCTTGGTGCCGGCAACGACGAGTTCGAGTTCGCTGTCGACCAGTTCGGTCGTGCTCGGATTGAGGATGTACTCACCGTTCTTGTAGCCGACCTTTGCAGCACCGATCGGGCCGTCGAACGGGGCGCCAGTCAGGGCCATCGCGGCGGATGCGCCGATGAGGGCCAGGATGTCGCCGTCGACTTCCGGATTCAGCGACATGACGGTCGCGATGATCTGGACTTCATTCTTGAAGTCTTCCGGGAACAGCGGGCGGATTGGACGGTCGATCAGGCGCGACGTCAGCGTTTCCTTTTCGGTCTGGCGGCCTTCGCGCTTGAAGAAGCCACCCGGGATACGGCCGCCGGCGTAGAACTTCTCCTGATAGTCGACGGTGAGCGGGAAGAAATCCTGCCCTTCGCGCGCCGTCTTCGCGGCGACAGCCGTCACCAGCACGACGGTGCCTTCGGCCGACACCATCACTGCGCCGCCGGCCTGGCGGGCGATTTCACCGGTTTCGAGCACCACGGTGTGCTTGCCGTACTGGAAACGCTTGGTCACTTTTGCCACGTTGGAATATCCTCGAAAAACTTGTCGATGAACCGGTCGAAGCCCCTGCCCCGCCCGGGTGGCCGCGAGTCGCGGCCGTGATTGCGATGTTCGTACCAACTACGGTGGAGGCACTGCCTCCCCTAAAACAAAACCGCGGCGCATTGCTGCACCGCGGTGAGTCTGAAGCTTAGCGGCGCAGACCGAGTTTCTCGATGATGGCCTTGTAGCGATCTGCATCCTTGCGGTGCAGATAATCGAGCAGGCTGCGACGGTTGTTGACCATCTTCAACAAGCCACGACGGCTGTGGTGGTCCTGCTTGTGTACTTTGAAGTGTTCGGTGAGATGCACGATGCGCGCGGTGAGCAGCGCGACCTGGACTTCCGGCGAACCGGTGTCGTTGGCGCTGCGCTTGTGCGTTTCGATGACTTGACTGGAATCGACTGACATATGAAAACCTCTGACGCGGGAGCCGCAGAAACTAGGGGCTGGGCTGTTGCCTGGCCTTGTACCGCCGGATCCGCCTGGATGGAAAGAAGAGTGGGTACTGAGCAGAAATGGCTGCGAAACCAAGCCTGTCAGCAGCGGAATTGTAGCCCCCGAGGCTCGTCGCAACAAGGGTTTAGACGCGGCTCGCCCCGTATCTGGAGGATCAAGGCGCTGCGGCGCCGGACACGGATGACGCCACCAATAATGGATCAGGACTGCGGAATGTCCTGTCGTTGGAACACCCGCTGTGGCGACAGAGACCCCGCATCGTCGATCTGCGCCAATCCTCTGGCCCGCCCGGCCTCATCGAACACCGCACATGCCCCCGCGGATTCGGCGTTCAGATTCAGGCGCTGCCCCTGCTCGAAACGCCGCATCGCGTCCTCTGTCAGATCCACCCGACGATGTCCGACCAGGCCTGCTTCGAGTGGCAACAGGCATGCTTCGAGACAATGGGCATCCCGATCCGCCAATGCCTGGAGTGATTCGAGCGTCCACATCCGGGGATCGCGAAACGGGTCCACCCAGAGCCGGCGCAGTTCGGCGACGTGAGCACCACAGCCGAGGGCCTCCCCGAGGTCGCGCACGAGACTGCGGACATAGGTTCCCGAACCGCACTCCACATGCAGCCGGAGCTGCGGCGCATCGCCGTCAAGCAGATCGGCTTCTGACAACAATCCAAAGGCATGGACGTCGATCGGCCGTGGCTCGATCTCGATCGTCTCACCGCGGCGCGCCTTGGCATACAGCGGCTCGCCGCCGCGCTTGAGCGCCGAATAGATCGGCGGGCGCTGCATGATCCTGCCGGTCAATGCCCGGAGTGCAGCGTCGATCGTATCGATGTCATAGCGCGCGACAGGCCGTTCGCGCAACGGCTGGCCTTCGGCGTCGTCGGTATCGGTGACGATGCCGAGCCGGGCAACGGTGTCGTAGGCTTTGCGCGACCCCAGCAGGTTGCCAGCGATCTTGGTCGCTTCACCGAAACAGATTGGCAGCAGTCCTGTCGCCAACGGATCAAGGCTACCGGTATGCCCGCCTTTTTCAGCACGAAACAGATGCCGCACGCGTTGCAGGGCTTGATTCGAGCTGAGCCCCTGCGGCTTGTCGAGCAGCAGGATGCCGTCGAGTTTGCGGAAGCGTTTGCGGGAAGCCTCGGCCATTGGGGGATGATATGTCCTAATCGGCCGTGGTAGGGCGGGCCCAGGCCCACCATTGTGGCAAATCAACGCATGCTGCCGAAGGATAGGCGGATAGGCGGATAGGCGGAAACGCAAAACAACTCGGAAACAGCGCGATGGCGGGCCAGCGGCCCGTCTGCCCTACGATTCAGATTCAGATTCAGGTCCGGTATCGAGATCGCGCAGGAGATTGTCGATGCGTTCGCCACGATCGACAGAATCGTCGTACTGGAAATGCAGTTCCGGCGTATGCCGCATCTTCACCGCATGCGACAGGTGATGGCGGATTTCGGGCGCCAAAGCCTTGAGTCCTTTCAATGCTTCGACCGCACGCTCCGACTGGAGCGCGGTGAAGAACACCTTGGCATGGGCGAGATCACGGGTGACTTCGACGTCGGACACGCTGACCGACGGCAAGCCGTGTTCACGAACGATGTTATGCACGATCGTGCCCAGCTCCCGACGGAGCTGGGCGGAAACGCGATCGGTACGATGGAAAGACTTCTTGGGCATGCCGTCGTCGATCTCAGAGCGTGCGCTGGACTTCGATACGCTCGAAGCACTCGATCTGGTCGCCCGGCTTCACGTCGTTGTAAGCCTTCACACCAATACCGCATTCGGTACCGTTGCGGACCTCGTCGACGTTCTCCTTGAAGCGACGCAGGGATTCCAGCTCGCCTTCGAAGATGACGGTGTTGTCGCGCAACACGCGGATCGGTTTGTTGCGTTTGACCACACCCTCGACAACCATCGAGCCAGCGATCGCGCCGAACTTCGAGCTGCGGAACACGTCGCGAACTTCGGCGGTACCGATGATCTCTTCGCGAATTTCCACGCCGAGCAGACCGGACGCGACCTGTTTCACCTGATCGATGACATCGTAGATGATCGAGAAGTAACGCAGATCAAGGCCGTTGGCTTCGACCACCTTGCGCGCCGAAGCATCGGCGCGGACGTTGAAACCGATGATAGTGGCCTTCGCGGCCAGCGCGGAATTGGCGTCGGATTCGGTGATGCCACCAACACCGGAAACGATCATGTTGATCCGGATCTGATCGTTCGACAGGCCGGTAAGCGCCTGACGCAGCGCTTCCGCCGAGCCCTGCACGTCCGCCTTGACCACAAGGTTGAGGCTGAGCTGACTGCCGCCCTGCCCCATCTGCGCCATGATGTCTTCCATGCGGTTGCCCGCCTGGGCGACGAGACGCGACTCACGACGCTTGGTGTCGCGCTGCTGCGCGACGTCCTTCGCCAGGCGCTCGTCGGCAACAACGACAAAGTCGTCTCCCGCATCCGGCACGCCGGACAGACCCAGTACCTGCACCGGAATCGACGGGCCGGCGCTTTGCACTTGCGTGCCGGTTTCGTCGAACAACGCACGGACACGACCGTATTGCACGCCGCAGACGAGGTAATCACCCTTCTGCAGCGAACCCTCCTGCACCAGCACGGTGGCGACGGGACCACGGCCCTTGTCGAGCGCGGATTCGATGACCACACCGGTTGCGCGACCGTCGGAGACCGCCTTGAGTTCGAGTACTTCCGCCTGCAACAGGATCGCATCGAGCAGATCATCGACACCCAGGCCGGTCTTGGCCGAAAGCTCGATGAACTGGGTCTCGCCGCCGAAGTCTTCAGCCACGAGGTCGTATGCGAGCAGATCGTTCTTGACGCGCAGAGGATCCGCACCGGCCTTGTCGATCTTGTTGACCGCAACGACCACGGGAACGCCTGCGGATTTCGCATGTTTCACTGCTTCAACCGTCTGCGGCATGACGCCGTCGTCGGCGGCGACCACCAGGATCACGATGTCGGTCAACTTGGCGCCACGGGCACGCATCGCGGTAAACGCGGCGTGACCCGGGGTATCGAGGAAACTGATCACGCCCTTCGGCGTCTCGACGTGATACGCGCCGATATGCTGGGTGATGCCACCGGCTTCGCCCGAAGCCACCTTGGTGCGGCGGATGTAGTCGAGCAGCGAGGTCTTGCCGTGATCGACATGGCCCATGATCGTGACCACTGGCGGGCGCGACTGCCGCTCGCCCTGCTGGTCTTCGATGTGCGCGAGCAGCTCGGTTTCGGCATCGTCACCACCGGCACGGACAGCGACATGTCCGAGCTCTTCGGTGATCAGCACCGCAGTGTCGTGATCGATCGTCTGTGTGATCGTGGCCATCACGCCCATCTTGAAGAGGGCCTTGACCACATCACCGCCCTTGAGCGCCAGCTTCTGCGCCAGATCGGAGACCGTAATTGCTTCACCGATGGAAACTTCACGGACAACCTTCTCGGTCGGCCGGGTGAATCCGTGTTGACCACCACCGCTGCGTGCCTGCTCAAGCTGACGCTTGGGCTTGGGTTTGCGCGCGGTGGAACGCCGCGCGCGATCGGTCGCACTGAGGTGCAACTGCCCGGCGAAACGTGCGGTGCTGTCGTCGTCCTCGACATCGGCCACCATCGCGTGCGAGCCGCGATTCGGTTTGGCCTTGTGACCGGCATTCGCGCGATCGTCGACGCGCGGAGCTTCCGTACGCACAGGCTTGGGATGGCCATGCCCGCCCGTTTTCGGACGTGCAGCAGCGTCCTCTTCGGTAGTACTGGTCGTGGCAGTGGCTGTGACAGTCGCCGCGACGGCAGCAGCGGCGGCGCGCGCTACCTCTTCCTCGGCAAGACGCTTGCGCTCGGAAATCTCTTCGGCGCGTTTGCGATCCTCCGCCGCAAGACGCTGCTGTTCCTCGAGATTACGCTGACGGGATTCCTCGAGTTTGCGAAGTATCTCGGCGCGCTCGTCACCCACGCTCTGTCCGCCGTCCTGCGGTTTGACAAACGTGACTTTCTTGCGAACAACGACATCGACGGTCTGTCGATTCTTGCCGCCGCCGACAGTGATTTCCTGCTTGCGGTTCCGGTTGAGCGTGATCTTCTTCGGGGCAACCGTCTCTTCGACGGTTGCCTCGGATTTGCCGTGAGCGCGCTTCAGGAAGCCGAGCAGCTTCAGCTTCTCGGCGCTGGTCACGGTCTGATCGGGGCCGCTGAAGCGCATACCGGCCTCGGCCAGCTGCTCCAACAACTTCTCGACCGGCGTGTTCACCAGTTCGGCCAGCTTGCGGATGGTGGTTTGCTGCGACATTCGGTGTCCGTATCCTATGGCGTGGGCCGTCGACTGGGTCGCGGTACCACGCGGGGGAGGCTCGTAAGAGACTTGGATTCTAAACTTGTTACGGGATTCAGTTTTCGCGTTCGAGGCGAGCGATTTCCTCGGCGCGCGCAGCCAGGATCAGCGTTGCGGCACGAGCTTCGTCCAGACCGTCGATGCCAAATTCGGCAACTTCGTCCGCACCCAGCTCGCCCAGCTCGTCGACAGTGCGAACACCGTGTCCAGCCAAGGCATAGGCGGTATCGTGATCCATACCTTCCAACGCCAGCAGATCGTCGGCCGGCTGGTGTTCGTCCAGCTCCTCCTCGACCGCCAGCGCCTCGTTCAGCAGCGCGTCGCGGGCTCGCGAACGCAGTTCTTCGACGATATCTTCGTCGAAACCTTCGACAGCCAACAGTTCGCCCACCGGCACGTAGGCGATTTCCTCGACCGTACTGAACCCCTCGGCGACAAGAATGGTGGCGATTTCCTCGTCGACCTCCAGCTTGTTCATGAACAGCTGACGGGCCGCGATCTGCTCGGCTTCGCTCTTGGCCTGTACCTGATCAGCGGTCATGACATTCAGCTGCCAACCGGTCAAACGGCTGGCAAGACGCACATTTTGGCCGCCCTTGCCGATCGCCTGCGCCAAGCGCTCTTCCGCCACCGCGAGGTCCATCGAGTGCTTCTCTTCGTCGACGATGATCGACTGCACTTCAGCCGGCGCCATCGCGTTGATCACGAACTGCGCCGGATTGTCCGACCACAACACGATGTCAACGCGCTCGCCATTCAGCTCATTGCTCACCGCCTGCACACGCGAACCGCGCATACCAATGCAGGCACCGATGGGATCGGTACGGGTGTCGTAGGCGACCACGGCGATCTTGGCGCGGTCCCCGGGGTCACGGGCGCAGGCCTTGATTTCGACCAGACCCTGGCCGACTTCCGGCACTTCAAGCTTGAACAGTTCCATCATGAATTCAGGCGCAGCACGGCTGATGAACAACTGCGGACCACGCGGTTCGTTGCGCACGTCGAACAGATAACCGCGCACACGATCGCCAGCGCGCACGACGTCGCGCGGAATCGCTTTGTCTTTCGGAATGAACGCTTCGGCATTGCCGCCAAGATCAACGTAGACGTTGCCGCGCTCGACACGTTTGACCACACCGGTCACGAGTTCACCGACACGATCTTTCCAAGCGTCTACGACCTGATTGCGCTCCGCTTCGCGCACACGCTGCACGATCACCTGTTTGGCGGCCTGTGCGGCGATCCGGCCGAACTCGGGATTCTCGATCTGTTCTTCGATGTAGTCTCCGATCTCGACACCCTCGACTTCATCGACGGCATCCATCATGCGGAGCTGGCGGTCCGGCGACTCCATCACCACATCGTCGGCGACCACTTCCCAGCGACGGAAAGTTTCATAGCTGCCGTCCTTCGGGTCGATGGACACGCGCGTCAGCACATCCTGGTCCTGATAGCGCTTCTTGGCAGCCGTCGCCAACGCCGCTTCGAGAGCCTCGATGATCACCGACTCCGGCACGCCCTTTTCGTTGGCGACCGCATCGACGACAAGCAGGAGTTCCTTACTCATTCTGTTACGCCTCTAAAACTTGAATGTCGTGAACTTGAATATGGTTTCTGGAATATTTTTTGATACCGGCAGCGGCCATGTGTCCGCGGCAGCCTCAGCCCTCGAACATCCGAGGGACTTCATGAATGCGTGCGTCAGCCTTGGGCCGGCCGCTTGTCTGCAGGCTTGCGTTGAGACTTGCCTGCAGGCTTCTTCTTTCCTGGTTTCGCCGGCTTTTCCTTCAGCGCGGGACCGAAACCCAGTGCAGCCCAATCCGGTACAAGGCGGGCTTTTTCGATATTGTCGAAAGCGATCGTCACCATCTGTGGTTCCGGCTTTGCATCAATTTCGAAGTCGACGGAGTCAGCGCCCACTGCGGCGATCCGGCCCTGTAGCCTACGGCGGTTGTCCTGCGGGAGCTTGAGACCGATCTTGGCCTGTTCGCCCAGGAATCGCTCAAACTGCGCCAAGGTGAACAACGGCCGATCCATGCCTGGTGATGACACTTCCAAGGTGTAGTGGCTACTGATCGGATCCTCGACATCGAGCTGCGCCGACACTTCCCGACTGACAGACTCGCAATCCTCGATACCAACCATGCGCGGAATTTCTCCGTCGCCAGCTTCACCTGCAGGCACATCGATGTAGAGACGCAACAACGCACCACCCGGAGAGGGCAGATACTCGACACCGAGCAGTTCCAAGCCCAAGGCATTGACTGTCGGCGACAGCAGATTCGAGATGTCGGTGGCCTTGTCCGCCATTTTATTTCCGGAATGAAAAAGGGGCCTCGCGGGCCCCTTGTCCAATACAGCTGGATTTCGGCGTCGAAGCGCAGCTCATGCTTCGACCAAGCCCGACTTCCCTGTCCATCAACGATCCGAACCGGACCATTTCAGAACGCGAAAAGCTGGTAGCGGGGGCAGGATTTGAACCTGCGACCTTCGGGTTATGAGCCCGACGAGCTGCCAGACTGCTCCACCCCGCATCAGGAGCGGAATTATGACGGTCGACGCGATTAGTTGCAAGAGCGAAGGACTCGAATTCATCGAAAACTCTTCATTGCATCGCATCGAAGGCAAAACATGACCCAATTCGCTGACGGATGTCAGGCAAAAGCGCGTTGGCACCACGCCATGATCGGATTCCAAGCCAAGCCAAGCACGAGAAGCGACAATGCGTTGACGGCAAACACCAATCGGAGCGGGAGATCGTCGCGCTGCGCCATCGGTTCGCGCCCATCAGTCGACTCAGGCTCGTCGAAATACATCGCACGGATCACGCGCAGATAGTAGAAGGCGCCAATCACCGCGAACACGATGCCGACAATCACCAGCCAGATCTGCCCGCCCTGCCAAGCCGCGCGAAGGACCGCCAGCTTCGCCCAGAAGCCCAGGAACGGAGGCACGCCGGCCAGCGAGGCCATCACGCAGAGCACCAGACCTGCAGTCCATGGGCTGCGAGCATTCAGCCCCTTGAAGTCGTCGATGCGATCGGCCTCAAAACCGCGTCGGGACAGGATCGAAATAGTGCCGAAGGCCGCAGCCGCCATGATCGCGTAGCTGATGGCGTAGAACATGCTGGCGGCATAGCCGACAGCGCCACCGCCCGCGAATCCGAGCAACAGAAAGCCGACGTGGGACACCGTCGAGTACGCGAGCATGCGTTTGAGATTGGTCTGTGCCAGCGCGATCAGATTGCCGACGGCCAGTGAGAGCGCAGCGAGGCCTGCAATCAGCGTGCGCCACTGCTCGTCCAGCGGCCCGAGGCCGGCTTCGAGCAGACGATAGGTCATCGCGAATGCCGCCAACTTCGGTGCAGCACCGATGAACAGTGTGATCGGCGTTGGCGCGCCGTGATACACGTCGGGCAGCCACATGTGGAATGGCGCCGCACCAAATTTGAACGCGATCCCCGCCACCATGAAGACCATTCCGGTCAGCAGCATCGGCGTTGCCGTGGTCGCACCGTGGATCGCGGCAAGATCGAGGCTACCAGTCGCGCCGTACACCAGCGACATCCCGTACAAGAGCATGCCGGAAGCCAGTGAGCCCAGGACGAAGTATTTCATCGCCGCTTCGGAAGCCACAGGACTGTCGCGATCGACCGCGACGAGCGCGTACGAGCACAACGCCAGCATTTCCAGACCCAGATAGACCATGACGAGATTGCCGGCCGAGATCAACACCATCATGCCGGCGACGGCGAACAGCATCAGTACCGCAACCTCGCCCTTGTAGAGCCCACGCTCGCGCAGGAACGACCAGGTGTAGGCAAGCGCGACCGCACTGATCACACACACGACCCACTTCAGCACATCCGCCATATCGTCGCGGATGAACATGCCATTGAGCACAGTGCCCTGCCCGCCCACATCAAGTGCGAGCATGCCGGCAACGACGATCAGCGCAACGATACTCAGCGCATGAACGATACCGCGACGACGATCGCTGACGAACAGATCGAGCATCAGCAGCGCGAAAGCAGCCCCGACGAGCACCAGCTCCGGCAGCAGCGGCATGAGATCGGCGGTGGTGACATTGGTCGGGATCATGGTGTTCCTGTTGCCTGTGTCGTTCTCAGAGCTTGCTGATGGCCAGCTGGCTTGCGAGTTGTGCGATGGCGGGTTCCATCAGATCAGTGAGTGGCTTCGGGTACACGCCAAGCAGAAGCACACCGACGGCGAACGTCGAAAGCACGATCCACTCACGAGGATTGATATCTTCGAGCTCAGCCACATGGGCGTTACCGATCTCGCCGAAAACCACGCGCTTGACCAGCCACAAGGTGTATGCCGCGCCAATGATCAAGGTCGCGGCCGCCGTGAAAGCGAGCAGCGGATGCGCCTGGAAACTGGCCATGATCACCATGAACTCGCCGACAAAACCGGATGTGCCCGGCAAACCAGCGTTGGCCATGCTGAAGAACACCATGAAGGCAGCGAACCAAGGCATCACATTGGCGACGCCGCCGTAATCCTTGATCATGCGACTGTGCATGCGGTCGTAGAGCACGCCGACGCAGGAGAACATCGCACCGGAGATGAAGCCGTGCGAAATCATCTGCATCATCGCGCCCTGCATCCCGAGGCGCGCGGCCTCCGAATTGCCGGCATCGCGCACAAGCATCAGAGCGATGAACGTGCCGAGGGTAACGAAGCCCATATGCGAGATCGACGAATACGCGATCAACCGCTTCATGTCTTCCTGCACCAGTGCGACCAGGCCGATATAGACCACCGCGATCAGACTGAGGGCGATCACCAGCCATGCGAATTCATGACTGGCATCAGGAACGATCGGCAAATTGAAACGCAGGAAACCGTAACCACCGATCTTGAGCATGATCGCTGCCAGAATCACCGAGCCCCCAGTCGGGGCCTCGACGTGCGCATCGGGCAACCACGTATGCACCGGGAACATCGGCACCTTGACCGCGAATGCGATCAGGAACGCGAAGAACAGCCACATCTGTTCCTTCGCGGTCAACGGCAGGTCGTACAGATCGGGCAACTGCCAGCTGCCGGCCTTCAGGTACAGGTAGATCAGCCCGACCAGCATGAACACCGAGCCGAGGAAGGTGTAGAGAAAGAATTTCACCGACGCATAGACACGACGCGGACCGCCCCAGACACCGATGATGATGAACATCGGAATCAACATGCCTTCGAAGAAGACATAGAACAGCATCGCATCGACGGCCGAGAACACGCCGATCATCAGGCCTTCAAGAAACAGGAACGCCGCAACGTACTGGTTCACGCGCTTGTCGATCGACCCCCATGCACCGATCAGCACCAGTACCGTGGTCAGCGTCGTCAAGACAATCAGCGCAGCCGAGATGCCATCAGCACCGAGGTGATACTGGATGTCGTAAACCGGTATCCATTGACGCTGCTCGACGAACTGCAGTGCCGAGGTGAAGTAATCGAATCCAGTCAGCAACGGAATGCTGAACGCAAAGGTCGCCACTGCGACCGTCAGCGCAAGCCAGCGTGCGGTCTGTGCCCGCTGATTGCCAAGCATGAGCGCGAGCGCTCCGCCGGCGATCGGCAGCCAGATCAGAACACTCAGAAGAGGCCAGTTATGCATTGCGATTCGGTATCCGTCTGTTCGTATCGGTAGATATTCAGCGCCAGAACTCGATCAATACGGCCAACAAGGCGATCAGGCCGAGGATCATTGCGAAGGCGTAGTGATAGAGGTAGCCGGATTGGGTCTTGCGTAGCAGGCTGGAAATCAGATCCACGACCCGCGCACTACCGTTGACGAAGAATCCATCGATCACTTTCTCGTCGTTCTTGCGCGCAATCCTGCCGGCCAACAGGCCGCCTCCGGCAAAACCACCGATCCATAGATCATCCATGCCGTATTTGTTTTCGAGGATGCGGCGCATCAGCGCAAACGGCGGGAAGGCACCGACCTTGGCCGGAAGTTCAGGCTTCCACCAGTACATCACGGTCGCCAAGGCAAACCCTGCAAACGCCAACCAGAACGGCCACTGAGTGAAGCCATGCAACGCCATCATCATCGGACCGTGGAATTCTTCTTTCAGCTTACCGACCACATCGCTGGCTTCGCTGACATCAATCGCGCCAAGGAAGAACGGCAGCTGTGCATGATGTCCGCTCCAGTCCGTGCCGAAAAGCATCGGACCGATGGTGAGGAAACCAATTGCAACAGACGGGATCGCCAGCAGAATCAATGGCAGCGTGACTACCCACGGTGATTCATGTGGCTCGTGCGCGCCATGACCGTGACCATGATCGTCGTGGACATTGTCGTCGTGATGGGCGGCTTCATCGCCATGCTGCTGCACATGCGCATCGTGATGGGCATGCCCTTCGTGCGCGTGGCGGAAACGTTCTTCGCCGAAATACGTCATGTAAAGCAGACGGAAGCTGTAGAACGAGGTCACGAATGCACCGAGCAGCACCGCCCAGTAACCATAGGTCGCCACCCAGTTGTGCGATTCATGGGCATGATGCGCGGCGGCTTCGATGATGGTGTCTTTCGAATAGAAACCGCTGAAGAACGGCGTACCGACCAACGCGAGCGTACCGATGACGCTGGTCCAGAAGGTGATCGGCATGTATTTGCGCAGACCGCCCATCTTGCGCATGTCCTGCTCGTGATGCATACCGATGATCACCGAGCCGGCAGCCAGGAACAGCAGCGCCTTGAAGAAAGCGTGCGTCATCAGGTGGTAAACCGCAGCCGAATACGCCGACACACCAAGCGCGACGGTCATGTAACCGAGCTGCGATAGGGTCGAATACGCCACGACGCGCTTGATGTCATTCTGGACGATACCGATCAGGCCAGTAAAGAACGCAGTCGTCGCGCCGATGAACAGGACGAAGTTCAGAGCGGTCTCGGACAATTCGAACAGCGGCGACATGCGCGCCACCATGAAAATACCGGCGGTGACCATCGTCGCGGCATGGATCAGCGCGGAGATCGGTGTCGGGCCTTCCATTGAATCAGGCAACCAGACATGCAGCGGCACTTGCGCCGACTTGCCCATCGCACCGATGAACAGGCAGATGCAGATAACGGTCGCTACCGACCATTCATGACCAGCGAAAACCGCAACGGTCTGTCCACCGCCAATGGTGCTGGACGCGTTGGCGAACACGGTCGCGTAGTCGAGCGTGCCGAACCACGACAGCACGCCGGCGATGCCGAGCAGGAAACCGAAATCACCGACGCGGTTGACCAGAAAGGCCTTCAGGTTCGCAAAGATCGCACTCGGGCGTTTGAACCAGAAGCCGATCAACAGATACGACACCAGGCCCACCGCTTCCCAGCCGAAGAACAGCTGCATGAAGTTGTTGCTCATCACCAGCATGAGCATCGAGAAGGTGAACAAGCTGATGTAACTGAAAAACCGCTGGTAGCCCGGGTCTTCGGCCATGTAACCGACGGTATAGACATGCACCAGCAGCGAAACGAAGGTCACGACGACCATCATCATTGCAGTGAGCTTGTCGACCATGAAGCCAACGTGGGCGTCGTAACCGGCGACATCGAAAAACGTGTAGAGGTTTTCGTTGAACGGCGCGGCGCCCTGCAACAACTGCCAGAGTACGTAGCCTGAAAGCGCACAACTGATCGCGACGCCGAGGATCGTTGCGCTGTGCGCACCGGCGCGGCCGATACGGCGGCCGAAAAAGCCAGCCAGAATCGCTCCGAACAGCGGCGCCAACGCAATCGCGACCAGGATGGACTTGGACAATACGTGTTCCATACCGGGTTCCGTCAGCCTTTAAGAGTGTCGATTTCAGCGACGTTGATCGTGCGCCGATTGCGGAACAGCGTGACCAGGATCGCCAGGCCGATCGCAGCTTCGGCAGCGGCCACGGTCAGGATGAAGAACACGAAGATCTGGCCGGCTGCATCGCCGAGCTGACGCGAGAACGCGATGAAATTGATGTTGACACTAAGCAGCATCAGCTCGATCGACATCAGCAGGATGATCACGTTCTTCCGATTGAGAAAGATACCCGCCAGGCTGATGCAGAACAGCGCAGCGCCAAACGCCAGATAGTGCCCGAGGGCAAGCGGTCCCATCATGATTTCACCTCCTCGGTCGCGGCGACATCGATCTCCGCCGGTCCGCTCTCGGCAGGCATGCGCACCATGCGGATGCGATCCTGCGCACGGACGCGCGACTGCTCACCCGGATTCTGATGCTTCACGCCAACACGACGACGCAACGTCAACATCACGGCAGCAATCACCGCAATCGTCAGGATGACGGCCGCGAACTCGAAGGGGAGCATGAACTCGGTAAACAATCCTTGCGCCAGCCATTTGGTATTGGAAAGTCCTTGCGCTGCGGCGGGATCTTCACCAAAGGAAGTTGCGAACTTCGCCTTGACGCCGATCAGGGTCAACATCTCGATCAGCATGACCACTGCCACCAGCAGACCCAAAGGCAGGTAACGTACGAAACCTTCACGCATCGGCGTAGTGTCGACATCGAGCATCATCACCACGAACAGGAATAGCACCATCACCGCGCCGACATAGACCAGGATCAGCGCAACGCCCAGGAACTCGGCACCCGCGAGAATCCACGTACACGCGACCGTGAAGAACGTGAGCACGAGACACAGCGCAGCGTGCACCGGATTGCGCACGGTGATCACAGCGCCCGCCGACATCACGGCGACCGCGGCGAAAACCAGAAATGCGAGAGTGGTGAATTCCACGGCTGCCCTCAGAGGTAGGTGTTCAACGACACAGGCTTATCGGTAGCTGGCGTCGGCGGAGCGACGTTCAGCGATTTCCTTTTCCAGACGGTCGCCAATCGCAAGCAATTGCGGTTTGGTCACCACGTTTTCGCCGCGATTCTCGAAATGATACTCGTGGACATGCGTTTCCACGATGGAGTCGACCGGACAGGATTCCTCACAGAAACCGCAGAAAATGCATTTGAACAGATCGATATCGTAACGCGTAGTGCGGCGCGTGCCGTCTGCGCGTTGTTCCGAATCGATGGTGATTGCGAGCGCGGGGCAAACTGCTTCGCACAGTTTGCAGGCGATACAGCGCTCTTCGCCATTCGGATAGCGGCGCAGCGCGTGCAAACCACGGAAGCGCGGCGACTGCGGCGTTTTTTCCATCGGGTACATCAGCGTGTACTTAGGACGGAACAGGTACTTCAATGTCAGACCCATGCCTTGGAACAGTTCCAGCAGCAGCAGACTCTTGAAATAGGAGACGACCTTGTTCATCACTGCCCTGCCTCGAACACGCGGTAGAACACCAGCAATGCGGTCACGAAGATCCATGCGATGGTGATCGGGATGAAGACCTTCCAACCCAGACGCATGATCTGGTCGTAGCGATAGCGCGGGAACGACGCACGGAACCAGATGAAGACGCTGGCGAAGAAGAACACCTTCGCGAACAGCCACGGCCAGCCGCCTTTCCAGATCCAGTCGACCCACGGCGAGACATCGGCGGTAACCCATCCCTGCAACGGGCTCAACCAGCCACCGAGGAAGAAGATCGCGGTCAGAAAGCTGACCAGGATCATGTTCGCGTACTCGGCGAGGAAGAACAGCGAGAACTGCGAACCGGAATATTCGACCATGTGCCCAGCGACAATTTCCGACTCACCTTCGACCACGTCGAATGGTGCACGATTCGTTTCGGCGACACCTGACACGAAATAGACCACGAACAGCGGCAGCAACGGGAACCAGAACCACTCGAAGAAACCGGCATCGCCCGATTGCGCGACCACGATATCGGTCAGGTTCAAGCTGTGCGCAGAGATCAGCACGCCAACCAGGGCAAAACCCATTGCGATTTCGTACGACACGACCTGCGCGGCCGAGCGCATCGCGCCAAGCAATGCATATTTCGAGTTCGATGCCCAGCCCGCGAGGATCACACCGTAGACACCCATCGACGTCATCGCGAGCAGATATAGCAGGCCGGCGTTGGCGTTCGAGAGCACGAGTCGCGCATCAATCGGCACCACGGCCCATGCCGCCAATGCCGGCGCGAGGGCAAGCAATGGCGCAAGAATGAACAACGGTTTGTTCGCACTGCTTGGCTGGATCACTTCCTTGAACAGCAGTTTGAATACGTCGGCGAAGGCCTGCAGGATGCCCCAGCCGACATACATCGGCCCGTGGCGAACATGCATCCAGCCGATCAGTTTGCGTTCCCACACGACATAGAACGCCACCGCGATGATCACGGGCATCGTAAGCGCAAGGATTTTCAGCACGATCCAGAGCAATGCGCCGGTCGTGCCCATCGATAGCATCCAGTCACGCAGCGGGTCGAACAGCATGTTCATGCGGCACCTCCCGTCACACGCACACGGCCTGCACCAAGCGCTGCGGTGGCACCGTAACCGGATTCGACCCAAGCCACGCCTTGTGCGACACGATCATCGATGAACACTTGAAGCGTTGCGGCACCGATGCTGTTGTCGACCTTGGCCATTGCGCCATCCGTCAGCGATGCCGCTGCGGCATCTGCGGAATTCAGCATGACGCGCGGGCCGACGTTGAGAGGGTGTTCCTGCAGCGCAGCTGCGCGACGCACGATGCCGTCGACACGGTAGATCGCCGGGGAAACAGCGAGTTCAAGACCTTCGCCACTGGTTGCAGGCACTTTGGATGCAGCGATTGCGACAGTCCGTGGCTCGACGCTAGCGCGCAGACCCACGAGATCCGTGAACTCGAACCCCGCCGCATTCAATGCTCCGCCAAGCGCACGCAGCACGCGCCAACCCGGGCGCGCATCACCAGGCAGCTTGCCTCCGGCGACCGCACGCTGTTCCAAACCTTCGAGATTGGTCAGCGTCGCATCGATTTCGGGCAGCGCTCCGATCGGCAGGATCACGTCGGCGACCGCGCGCGTGGAAGCGCAGGCGAACTGACTGAAAGCGACGACTTTCGCAGAGTCCAGCGCTTTCAATGCGCTGGACTGATCGGCAAAATCGAGACCCGGCTCGATGCCATAGATCACATAGGCTTTGCGTGCATCCGCGAGCATCGCCCGCGCGTCGCTAGCAGAAGGAAGTACGCCTGCGCGCGCGAGGCCGAGCGCATTCGCACCCTGCGGGATGCGGCAAAGCGCTGCACTGTTCGCGCCCGCGAATGTAGCAGCGGCATTGCGTATCGCTGCGGCATGAGCCGAATTTTCGGCGACAGCGCCGACGATCACCACGGCACTCGTGGCATTGTCGAGCTTGAAGCCTTCCAGTGCCGATGCCATCTGTGACAGCGGCACGAGCGTCTTGGAAGCCACCGGGAAGGTGACATCGAAATCGACCGGGCCGATGACATGAATCTTCGCGCCGTGCTTCGACGCCTTGTGTACGCGCTGATGCAGCAGCGGCACTTCATGACGCAGATTCGAACCGACGATCACGATCGCATCTGCCGATTCAATCCCGACGACCGGCATCGCAAATGGCGTTGCAACCGCCCCATCCGACAGATCGTGCTGGGCGATGCGGTGATCAAGATTACCTGTGCCGAGCGCATCGGCGAGACGGGCGAGCAGAGCGCCCTCCTCGTTCGAGGTCGCCGGATGCACCAGCATGCCCAGATCGTCGCCACGATGGGCATTCAGGATCTCGGCCGCCTTCGCCAAGGCTTCGTCCCATGAGACTTCACGGAAGTCATCGCCCTCCTTGATCAAAGGCTTGGTCGCACGATCCGCAGCGTACAGACCCTGGTTCGAATAGCGATCGCGATCCGACAGCCAGCATTCGTTGACGGCTTCATTGTCGCGCGGCACCGCGCGCATCACGTCGCCGCGACGCGCATGCAGGAACAGATTGCTACCGAGCGCGTCGTGATAACCCAGCGATTCCTTGGCGATCAGTTCCCACGGACGTGCGCGGAAGCGGAACACCTTGTTGGTGAGTGCGCCGACCGGACATACGTCGATGACGTTGCCGGAGAGTTCGGTGGTCAGCGGTTTGCCGTCGAAGGTGCCGATCTGCAGATTTTCGCCGCGCTGCATGCCGCCGAGTTCGTACGTGCCGGCGATATCTGCAGTGAAGCGGACGCAGCGCGTGCACTGGATGCAGCGGGTCATTTCGGTCGCGACCAGCGGCCCCATGTCCTCGTCGGCGACGGTGCGCTTGCGCTCGGAGAAACGACTGACCGAACGCCCGTAGCCCAGCGACAGATCCTGCAGTTCGCACTCGCCGCCCTGATCGCAGATCGGGCAGTCGAGCGGATGGTTGATCAGCAGGAATTCCATCACGTTGCGCTGCGCCTTCAGCGCTTTTTCGTTGCGCGTGAAGACCTTCATGCCATCGGCGACCGGCGTGGCGCAGGCCGGCTGCGGCTTCGGAAACGGACGGCCGCCCATTTCGGCATCGACCAGACACATGCGGCAATTCGCCGCGATCGGCAACTTCTCGTGATAGCAGAAGCGCGGGATCGGAATACCGGCCTTGTCGGCGGCATGGATGATCATCGAACCCTTCGGCGCGTACATCTCGCGGCCGTCGATTTCGATGGTCACATGATCCGGCGGAACATTCGGATTAATCGACTGTGCGCTCAAGACACGCCCCCTTCAAACGAAGCAGCAAACAAGCCCCTCGAGTCGAGGGGCGCATCGTTCGACTGCAAAGCAGCCGAACGATGAGGGAGCTGGAAGAATGCAGCGCTCATGCCGCCACCTTCTCGATCACTGCACCGGCGCGCTCATCATCGACCAGGAAACGCTTGTTCACGATCGCGTACTCGAACTCGCTCCAGTAATGACGGAGGAAGCCCTGCACGGGCCACGCCGCAGCTTCGCCGAATGCGCAGATGGTGTGGCCTTCAATCTGACCCGCCGCTGCTTTCAGCATATTGAGGTCTTCCATCGTCGCCTGTTTCTCGACGATGCGCGTCAGCATGCGATACATCCAGCCGGTGCCTTCGCGGCACGGCGTGCACTGACCGCAGCTTTCCTTGAAATAGAAACGCGCGATGCGCTGACAGGCACGCACCATGCAGGTGGTTTCATCCATCACGATTACCGCGCCCGAGCCCAGACCGGAGCCGGCCTTCTGGATCGCGTCGTAATCCATGGTCAAAGCCATCATCGTCTCGGCCGGCAGCACCGGCATCGACGAACCACCCGGGATCACTGCCTTCAGCTTATGGCCGTTGCGCACACCGCCGGCCATGTCGAGCAGGTCGGCGAACGAGGTGCCCAAGCGGATTTCGTAATTGCCCGGCTTGGCGACGTGGCCAGAGACCGAGAAGATCTTCGGGCCGCCGTTGTTCGGCTTGCCGAGATTGAGGAACCATTCGGCGCCATTGCGGATGATCGCCGGCACCGAGGCATAGGTCTCGGTGTTGTTGATCGTGGTGGGCCGGCCGAACAGGCCGAAGTTGGCCGGAAACGGCGGCTTGTAGCGCGGCTGGCCCTTCTTGCCTTCCAGCGACTCCATCAGCGCGGTTTCTTCGCCGCAGATGTAGGCGCCCGCGCCGAGCGCGTTGTACATGTCCACGTCCACGCCGGTGCCGAGAATGTTCTTGCCCAGCCAGCCGTTCGCGTAAGCGTCCGCCAGTGCCTGCTCAAGATGCTCGAATGGCTCGTGATGGAATTCGCCGCGCAGATAGTTGTAGGCCACCGTGCTGCCGGTGGCGTAGCAGGCAATCGCCATGCCTTCGATCACCGCATGCGGATTGAAGCGCAGAATGTCGCGGTCCTTGCAGGTGCCGGGCTCGGACTCGTCGGAATTGCACAGGATGTACTTCTGCCCGACGTTGCCCTTGGGCATGAAGCTCCACTTCAGGCCAGTGGGAAAACCGGCGCCGCCGCGTCCGCGCAGGCCCGATTGCTTGACCATATCCACCACCTGCTCGGGCGGAATCTTCTCGCTCAGAATCTTGCGCCACGCCGCATAGCCGCCGGCCTTGAGATAGCTCTCGTAAGACCACGGGGTATCGAAGTGCAGCGTCGTGTAGACGACGTTGTGTTCCTGCGGTGCCGGCCCGACTGCCATGTGCCCCGACCTCACTTGAGCGACTCGAGAATCTGGTCCACCTGCTCGGTGGTCAGCTTCTCGTGGTAATGACCGTTGACCACCATCATCGGCGCGCCACAGCAGGCGGCCAGGCATTCTTCCTCGCGCTTGAGGTAGATGCGGCCGTCGGCAGTGCTCTCGCCCAGCTTCACGCCGAGCTTGCTCTCGCAATGGCGCACGATGTCCTCGGCGCCGTTGAGCCAGCAACTGATGTTGGTGCAGATGGCGACGTTGTTGCGACCAACCTTGTGGGTCTCGATCATCGAGTAGAACGTGGCAACTTCGTACGCCCACACCGGCGGAATGCCGAGGTACTTGGCTACGGCCGCGATCAACTCGTCACTGAGCCAACCGTGGTTTTGCTCCTGCGTCGCCAACAGACCCTGGATCACCGCCGAGCGCGAACGCTCCGGCGGAAACTTGGCGCGCCACTGATCGATGGTAGCGCGCGTGTCATCGCTCAGCGCCTGCATCGGATCGACGTGCTGGCAGGCTTCGAAATTTCCCGTCGCCTTCATAGGTAACGCTCCACCGTCGAAGCAAAACTCATCGGTCCGCAAAGGTCGCAAAGGTCGCAAATTAATCCCAACGACGATCCCTTTGCGTCCTTTGCGTAATTTGCGGACGGCTTTGATAGACAGGCAATCACCGATCAATCTCCCCGAACACGATGTCGTAAGTGCCGATCATCGCCACCACGTCGGGCAGCATGTGACCGCGCACGATGGTGTCCATCGATGACAGGTGGGCGAAACCGGGCGCGCGCAACTTGACACGGAATGGCTTGTTGGCGCCGTCGGACACGATGTACGCGGCGAACTCGCCCTTGGGCGCTTCCACCGCCGCGTAGACCTCGCCTTCGGGCACGCAGTAGCCTTCGGTGAACAGTTTGAAGTGGTGGATCAAGGCTTCCATGTCGTCCTTCATCGCTTCACGCGATGGCGGCGACACTTTGAAGTTGTCCAGCATCACCGGGCCCGGATTGGCGCGCAGCCACGTCACGCACTGCTTGATGATGCGTGCCGACTGGCGCATCTCCTCGACCCGCACCAGATAGCGGTCGTAGCAGTCGCCGCTCACGCCCACCGGGATGTCGAAATCGACGTCGGCGTACTTCGCATACGGCTGCTTCTTGCGCAGATCCCAGGCGATGCCGGAACCGCGCAACATCGGTCCGCTCATGCCCCAGGCCATCGCCAGCTCGGGCGGCACCACGCCGATGCCGACGGTACGCTGCTTCCAGATGCGGTTGTCGGTGAGCAGGGTTTCGTACTCGTCGACCCGACGCGGAAAATCGTCGGCGAAGGCGTCGAGGAAATCGAGCATCGAGCCTTCGCGCCATTCATTGACGCGCTTGAGCTCCTTGCCCTTGCGCCACGGCGATTCCTTGTACTTGGGCATCGCCGCCGGCAAGTCGCGGAACACGCCACCGGGGCGGTAGTAGGCCGCGTGCATGCGCGCGCCGGACACCGCCTCGTAGCAATCCATCAACTCTTCGCGTTCGCGGAAGGCATACAGGAACAACGCCATCGCGCCCAGATCGAGGCCGTTGGAACCGATCCACAACAGGTGGTTGAGGATGCGGGTGACTTCGTCGAACAGGGTGCGGATGTATTGCGCGCGCTCCGGCGCCTCAATGCCGAGCAGACGCTCGATGGCCAGCACGTAGGCGTGCTCGTTGCACATCATCGACATGTAGTCGAGCCGATCCATGTAGCCGATCGATTGATTGAACGGCTTGCTCTCGGCGAGCTTCTCGGTGGCGCGATGCAGCAGCCCGACATGCGGGTCGGCGCGCATCACGGTCTCGCCGTCCATCTCCAGCACCAGGCGCAGCACGCCGTGGGCGGCCGGATGCTGGGGGCCGAAGTTCATCGTGTAGTTGCGGATTTCCTGGTTCATCGCCGGCCTCTCAACGCTTGCTCGCGGCTTCCGCCGCGGCTTGTTGCAGGCCCGAATCGTGCCGCACCACGCGCGGCACACCCACGCGCGGCTCGATGCTCACCGGTTCGTAGACCACGCGTCCGCGCTCGGCGTCGTAACGCACTTCGACATTGCCGATCAGCGGGAAATCCTTGCGGAACGGATGCCCGACGAAACCGTAGTCGGTGAGGATGCGGCGCAGATCGGGATGCCCCTCGAAAATCACGCCGAACAGGTCGAACGCCTCGCGCTCGAACCAGTTGACGCCTGGCCACACATCGATCAGCGAGGGCACCACGTCGCGGCGGGTCCGTTGGCTGTTGTTCGTGAGAAAGCGAAACGGGATATCCCGTTCCCGCAATTGGGCAATGAATTTATCTGCCCCGGGGATGAGTTCCGAACCTCGATACAGAACCCCATCCATATCGATCAGGTAACCCTGACGCATTCCAGCTCCTTGACAACATTCCATCGATGCGGGCTAGAAGCGCGATCCCGTCGTGTTATGTCACCGAGAACGCAATTGCCATGCCGATGATTCGGGGGCCATGGGGGAGATCTTACAAAAAGGACTGTAATTATAGGAGATTCTCGCGGGAAATCCTGTTCGCATGTCTGAACGCCCGCATCCCGAAGTTCTGCTGAGTCTCTATGCAGACACGCTCAACAAACACAATGCACGGGGAATGTGAACACATCTGGTTGATCAGTGTCTGATCATGAAATGCTGTGTGCTGCGAGTCGATTTTATGAGTGATATCATCAGGTAATCATTCATCCCGCGCGAATGCAGGAGTGGGCGATGCATTTTGTTTGTCAGACTTTCGGTAGCGCGGGTGATGTCTATCCCATGCTGGGATTGGCATTGGAATTGAAGCAGCGTGGACATTCTGTCACTTTGGCAACGAATGATCACTTCGGATCGTTGGCGGCAGAGTACGAAATTCCGTTCATTGCGCTGGGAACCGAGGCGGAATACGAGGCGTGCATTAATCATCCCGACTTGTGGCACCCGCAGAGATCGTTTCGCCATGTCTTCACCAACTTGCAGCCCATATTGCGATCGCAGTATGAGATGCTGGAGGCCCTGGCTCAAGATGGTCCACTGGTCAGCCTGACGAGTTGCTTCGGCTTTGGTGCCTTGCTGGCTCAGGAAAAGTTAGGCATCCCGGCCATCACCATCCATTTGCAACCGGCCGTACTGTGGAGTGACTACGATCCCCCGGCGCTGGCGGGGATGGTCGGTCCGCGCTGGTTCAAGAGCCTGATGTTCCGCATCGGTGAGCGATTCTTTCTGGATCCCGTGGTCTGCCCTTTCCTGAATGGCTGGCGAAAGGAACTCGGATTGCCACCGATCCGGCAGACTGCCCGCTATTGGCATTCTCGCAATGGCGTTCTTTGCCTGTTTCCCGAATGGTTTGCAGCTCCGCAGCCAGACTGGCCCCGGCCACTTCTGCAAGCCGATTTCCCTTTATGGAACCCCGGAACGGACCGGCCTTTACCGGTAGAGATTGAGAGATTTCTCAAGCAGGGAAGTGCCCCGCTCGTTTTTACGCCAGGCACCGCCAATTGTCACGCGGCCCGGTTCTTTCAATCGGCGGCAGAGGCTTGTCGAATCCTGAAACGGCGTGCCATCTTCCTGACGTCCTACACCGAGCAACTCCCCCCGCCATCAACCGAGATCTTGCATGTACCCTATGTGGCGTTAGATCGGGTGCTGCCTGAAGCCGCGGGCTTTATCCATCACGGTGGGATTGGCTCGACATCGCAAGGGTTATTGGCGGGAGTCCCTCAAGTCCTGATGCCCCTGGCGCACGATCAATTCGAC
>JBGSID010000066.1:0-9948 GCA_041751895.1 Lysobacteraceae bacterium
ATGTGGCCGGCGATGCCGCCGCTGCCGCGCGTGCGCTCGATTGGGTCGGCATGCGCAACATCGCGCTGCCGCTGCGGGTACGTGGTGACGATGGCGCGCTGTTGCAGGTGCCGGCGTCGGTCGATGTGCTGGTCTATCTGCGCGACGCCGATGCCCGTGGCATCCATATGTCGCGGCTGTATCGGCAGTTGCAGGACAGCCTGATCGAGGACGTGCTGACGCCTGCGCGTCTGCGCCGCGTGCTGCAGGCCTGTGTTGATTCGCAGGGCGCGCTGTCGTCATCCGCGCGGCTGACGCTGCGCTTCGACCAGATGCTCAAGCGCCGCGCGCTGGCCAGCGACAACAGCGGCTGGAAGCGTTATCCGTTGGAAATCGATGCGGTCCTGCTCAACGGTCATATGACCCTGACGCTGGCGTTTTCGGTCGAATATTCCAGCACCTGTCCGGCATCGGCGGCGTTGTCGCGCCAGCTCAACGCCGAGCGCTTCGCCGATGATTTCGCCGCCGCGCAGCCGCTGTCCACGCAGGTCGTGCACGATTGGCTGGCGTCGGAGCGAGGTCTCGCCGCGACCCCGCATGCGCAGCGCAGCCGCGCCGAGATCAAGGTCGAACTGCAGCCCGCGTTTGATGAATTACCTGTCGCCGATCTGATTGATCGCGCCGAAGCCGCGCTGGGCACGCCGGTGCAGACCGCCGTTAAGCGCGAAGACGAACAGGCGTTCGCGAAGCTCAACGCCGAGAATCTGATGTTCTGCGAAGATGCCGCGCGCCGTGTCGCAGCGGTGGTCGCCGACGATGCGCGCGTCCAGCGCTACGACGTGCGCGTCTCGCATTTCGAAAGCCTGCATCCACACGATGCGGTGGCGCAGGTATCGGGCAAGGGCAAGGCCGCCGGCTGAGTCGTGTGTGATCCCGATGGGGTTCTTCGGGGTATTGCCGGATTCACTCCGCAAACAGATGGGCAGGCTCCCGGTTGACCGCATGACTTGCGGTTGCCGAGCAGATCAAGTGATACCGATCTGATCCCGAAGCGTGCGCCTGCAATCGCTGCAGCCTGCACTAACATCGTCGACAGACCATGGGGCGTTTGTTGTCCCGAGGTGTGAATGAAGAATCCGGTGTTCGTTGCCTGCCTTAGCCATGGCATTTGCTGCATGGCGATCCTGTCGATATGTGCGAGCAGTCTTTTCCACGGCATGTGACGATAGCGGTCGCGTTGAGGTGTGTGTCCGGCTTCTTCGCCCCATCATCGATCGACACAGGAGGTCACATGAAAATGCGAATACTTGCGCTGCTGTCAGGCGCGCTGTTGCTGCCCGCTTGCGGTAAAGAAGCGCCGCCGGTTGAACCGGCCAAACCTGTGGAACCCGCTCCCAAGGTTGAAATCGCGGGCATCAAACCGGTCGATATTCCCAGCGGCTTCGGTTATCCCGGTTCGCGCGACGAATTCCAGGCGTGGGCCGATGCCTGGCAGATCGACAACATCACCACGTCCGCCTGGAACCTCTGGGCCGGCATGACCAGTGATTCCGGCCAGCACTGGAATGGCAGCACGCTGCCGGTGTGGGATACATGGTGCGGCAACGAGGAAGTGTTCAGCGCAAAGGGATGCAACGCGCTTGGTCGTCCGGCGCACAAATTCAAGATCGCCACGCAGCTTGGCCACTCTGCGCGCAAAGCCGGTCTGCCGTTGCCTGCCGATGGGCAGGTGGTGTCGTTCAACAAATTCAACCCGGCGATGGTGACGTACCTGTCCACGCCGCAGATGACGAACGGCGCCAACTACAGCTATATCTCGGCCACCGACCTGAGCAATCTCAATGCGTCATGGCCGGCGGATACCGCCGTCGCGTCCCGCAAGGTCGTCGATGCGCCGTACACGCCGGATAGCGGCGATATCGTCGGTTCCAGTGCGATGGAAACCAAGCCGGTGATCTTCGTGGTCAAGGCGACCGGGCTGACACCGATGCCGCTGTGGATGGGTCCGCAATTTTCGACCACGCCGGCCAACGCCACTCCCAGCACCTGGTTCAACTGCGTGCTGCTCGATCCCGCCAACACGGCAGGCCCGGAGACCAGGCCGGTGCCTGCCACGCCCGAGCAGATCGCGCAGATCGTTCCGGGTTCGACCATGGCCTGCAAGACGTATCTGTACGCACCGTTGTCGACGATTTACAGCTTCAAGCTGGATGCATCAGAAGCCAACGACTGGAATGTGCTCGTCAAGAATTCGGGAGACGGCGGGCAGGGCGTGACGGCCGCCGCTGGCGACTATGGTGTGCTGGCGGGCATGCACGTCAACAGCAAGACCATCGTCAACTGGACCTGGCAAACCTTCTGGTGGCAGCCCGGCGATGATGCTCCGAACAGTTTCCCAGGCAGCAAGACAGGCATGACCGCCAACGTCGCCGGTCCATGGCGTAATTACGCGATGTGCACGGCGTGGAATCAGACCAAGGGCAATGCATCCAAGGACATGGTGGTCTGCTTCAATCCGTTCCTGGAAACGTCCAGCGGCATTCCCGCAGGGCAGAGCAGCAACTGCATGAGCTGCCATGGCACCGCGACTGCGGGTGCATTGTCGTCGACCACCGGATTGGCCACGATGAACTATCCGGCCAACTATGCGGCGCCGATCGATTTCAGCTCGAATGCCTGCACACAATCGACACCGCCGCCTGCCACGATCACCACGACCTGCTTCAAGGACTTCACGAAAACCGATTTCTCGTGGGCAATTCCACAGAACGCGATGGTGCCGCCCGCAGCAGCGACATCAGCCGCAGACGCGAATAAATAAGCGTCGGTTCGTCGCAATACCAAACGGCCCGGTCTCTCGACCGGGCCGTTTTCTTTTTTTCCGCGTGGTCGCTTCAGTTTGCGAGCAGTCGCAGGAAGTCGACGAATTCGCGGTCGCGACCGATGGTATCGAGGATCGCAAGCACGCTCTGTGGGCCGTTGCTGCTGTTGGTGAAAATGACCGTGCCGCTGCCTGTCGATACTTCGAAATAGCCGAGCGTGAAGGTGCCCTGGTCCATGCCGGTATGCATGAGGTAGGTGTGCTCGCCGAAGCGGAAGACTTCCCAGCCCAATCCGAAGCCGGCTTCGTCCGCGCAAACACGCTCGCGCGGTGGCGGACACAGTTCGCTTTTGCGGTCGGTCTGAATGCGGACCCGTTCAGCAGCGAGCGCAGCGTTCATGCCCTGCCGCTTCATCAGCCCGATGATGAAACGGGCATAGTCGCGTGGCGTCGTATACAGATCGTCGGACGCGAGGAAATGCTCGGCGATCTGAGGCGACAGCGCCTTGCCGTCGGCATCAGTGGGAACGGCCATGCGATCGGCGAACCATGGCCGGCGGGTGTAGGCGGTGTCGTGCATGCCGCTCGGGCCGAAGACCAGCGTCTGCGCCAGCCGTTCGAACGGCGTGCCGGTTTTCTTCTCGGCGAAATGCGCCATGTATTCGAAGCCTTCGCCGGAGTAGCCGAAGGCTTCGCCGGGTGTTCTCAGGAATCGCAGCCGATCGTCGGTCTCGTAGCGCCAGTTCGGAAAGCCCGTGCGGTGACTGAGAGACAGGCGCGGCGTCAGCAGGTCGCGACGAGGATCGTCGGCGATGTCCGCGTCGACCCAGAATTTTGACATCGGTTCGTCCAGGGAGATCGTCCGGCGCGCGATCAGGCGCAGGACGACTTCCGCCGAAATGGGTTTTGTCATCGATGCGATGTTGTACAGCGTGTCCGGCGTGGCTGGTGTCCCGGCGCGGGCTTCGCCGTAGGCGGCGAGGAATGCGATCCGCGCATGTTCGATCCGCGCGATCGATACGCTGGCGATGTGTTTTTCCGCGAGCAGCGCCGGGACGGTCGCGTCGAGGCGGCGCCGTGCCTCGTTTGCGGTCGGGGCCTCTGACGCAGCAGATGCGCCGGTCGTCGCAAAGGAGAATGTGAGCGCGAAGATACAAAGGGCGTGGCGGTACAGCGTCGTGATTTTCATGACATGTCCTGGTCAATGTTCGGGCAAACGCCTGCCCTTCCTGCGCGGGTGCGCAGGTTCAGTCAGGGCAACGATGCAAGTGGAAGGAAGCGAGTCGGAATGCGCCTCAGCGCACGTCCATGTGGTCGTAGCTGAAGATGCGCGATACGCGCCACTCGCCGTCCTCGCGTTTCCAGAGGTGGCTGTAGCGGGCGATGCCGACCAGCGTTAGTCGCCCGTCTTTCGCGATTTCGTGGAAGCGGTGCACCCCCGTTTCGAGGGCGCCGTCGTCGCCGATGGGATAGACCGTCAGCGTGCCCGGCACCCGTTCGCGTCGCACGACCGGATCCTCGCCGGAAGCGCGACGCAGACAATTGCCGTGGATCTTGTCGACGAACCGGTCGCGCGAGTCGGCGATCGTGCCCCACTGATCGTGATGGAACTCGAAATCTGCGGTGATCATGCCGGGCAGGTCGCCTGCTACGCAGCGGTCGAAGATCACATCGAACAGGGCATCGCTGCGCCGCGAAATCGCGTCAGTGAGTGCTTCAGACGGCGGCGCGGCGCGGATGGCGTGCGCGCCTGCGGGAAGATATTGCGTGATGTCGTCGGCCGCTGCCGCAAAGGTGTGCGGCAGCGACAGCAGCAAGGCAAGCGGCAGCATGAAAAGGGAGCGCATGGGCATGTCCTGTGCAGTGAAGTCGAAGGCTCAGTCGCGGCTGCGGGTGAGCAGGTAATACGTCAGATGACTTGCGCCGGTGCAGGCCAGCAGGATCGCGATGGCCCCTGCGGTGACTTCGTCCCAGCCGATGGCCTGGATGAGTGCGAAGCCGATGGCCAGTGCCGTCGCCAGTAGCCCCCAGCGCAACGACGACAACCGTCGTTCGGTCTGCTCGCCCTGCAGGATCGAACGCAGCAGGTCTTCGGTGCCGGGTTCGCGCAGCATGCGGTGTCGCATCACGGCATCGACGACGACGCGGAAGGCGTAGGTGATGCAGGCGAACAACGCGAGCGGGACGATGATGTGCTGCAAGTCCATGGGAGTCTCCGGAGGGTCGGGGCGGTAGTGCGTTGGGCGGCTGGACCGCCCGCATGCAGATCAAGAGACACGAGCGGGGCGGGCGGTTGCAGGTCGCCGCTTATTCGCTGGCGCGATGCCCGTAGCTGAAAACACGGGTGATCCGCCAGCCCTGTGGGGTCTGCTGCCAGAGAATGGTGAATTCCGCCTGGCCTTCACACTGCCCGGAACCGTTCTGGCAAAAGCGGTGCGAGCCCTTTTCGAGCGCACCGAAGTCCTTGATCGGGAAGACTTCGAGTGTGCCGGGGATCAATTCCCGAGTGAAATGGCCGCATGCGTACTTGCCGGTATTCGCCAGCATCGCGCGCCGATTCCAGGTGACGCCGCCGGTGTCGTGATAGAACTCGACGTCGCGTGAGAAGAAGGCGGCGTGTCGTTCGAGTTGTTGCGGATCGGCACAGGCGTTGAACGCAGCGAAGACGTCGGCGTCGAGCCCTGCGATGATGTCCGTCAGCGTTTCGGGGCCGGGAGGCGCATCGGCATGGGCTTGGCGGGAAGGTGTCATGCAGGCGGCGAGCGCAACGGCTGCCATGAAGAAGAGGGAACGCATCGGGATGACTCTCCGTACGGCCGGATGACCGTGATCGCCTTCCATGGAGACACGAGCGCGCGGAGCGGTTGCAGTACGCTCCGATGCTTCGATCTGCAACCGACGGCTGCCCTCGTGTCTCCAGGCCTGATGTGCACACGACCACACCCATGACCCCAGACCACAAGCGGGACCGCACGCCGGATCGCATGCTGGTCGACGCTGTTCTTGAAAAGGCGCCAGGTGCCTTCGAACGGCTCGTGGGCGAGTACCAGGGGCTGTGCTGGCATATCGTCTATCGGCTGGTACGGCATTCCGAGGACGCACAGGATCTGTGTCAGGAAACCTTTCTGCGTGTCTATCAGAACCTGCATCAATACCGTTACGACTGCCCGCTGAAGCACTGGATCGGCCGGGTCGCCTATTCGATCGCATTGCGGCATCTGCAGCGACGCAGGATCGGCCTTGGCGCCGAACTGCAAAGCGACGAGGCGCTGGTGAGACCGGAGGACGAAGTCGAACATTTCGATTACGCGGCGGCCTGCGACGACGAACACGCCGCACGCGCGCTGCACGCTGCCATCGATGCGCTGGCGCCGTTGCCGCGCATGCTGTTGACCTTGTATCACCTGGAAGACGTGTCGATTCCCGACATCGCGCAGATCACCGGGTTGCCGCCCGGCACCATCAAAAGTCACCTTTTCCGTTCGCGCCTGCGGCTGCGCGAATGGCTCGAAAATGGAGGTCATCCATGAATACTGAGATCGACGACAAGACGGACGATCAGCACGAACGCGAACGCGAACGCGAACGCGAATGGCGGCTGCAGGAGCAGGCGCGGCTTGATCAACAGCTCGGGGTTGCGGCCGAAGGCAGTGCGCGCGCGCTGCGGTATCGCCTTCTGGCGCGTGAGCTGGAGCGCCCGTTGGATGCGGCACTGCCCAGCAACTTCCCGTATGTACAGTCGCAGCGGATCCAGGCGCTTGTCGAGGAGCGTCGACGCGCCGGCCTCCGTTTCGAACGCAGGCTCAAGTGGGGATTCGCAGCGGGCTACGGTGCCTGCATGTGTGTCGCAACCTTGATCTACCGGCATGACATCCTGGGCTGGCTGGATGCACCGGCTGCACGACATCTGCTGTCCAGCCCGTGGCTGCCGGCCTTGCTGGGCTGCATCGGGCTCGCGTACGCATTGCAAGCCCGCGTGTGGCGCCGTCTGACGCTGAAGCGATGACGCTCACTTTGCTGTTTCGAGTAACCGCAACGCATCGATGCGGACATCGAATCGCGCCAGGCCGCACCAGGCCGCGCGATGGTCGCGACAGCGTTGAACGCGCCGCCGCGCGTGGTGGTGGTGAACAGTGGCGTATCGGCTTTACTTTTTGTTTTCGAGTAACAGTAATGGATCGATGCGGACGTCGAACCAGTTCATCCCCCAATGCAGATGCGGCCCCGTCGCGCGACCGGTCGCACCTACCGCCGCAAACACCTGCCCCTGTTCGACCCGATCGCCCACCTTCACGTCGATCCGCGAGAGGTGCAGGAAGTTCGAGCTGACGCCGGCGCCGTGATCGATCACCACGGTGCCGCCGGTCAGATACAGCGACGGTGATGCGAACGTTACCAGGCCCGCTGCGGGTGCTTTGACCGGCGTGCCGGTCGCTGCGGCGATGTCCATGCCCGAGTGCGGCGATTTCGGCGTGCCGTTGTACACGCGCTGATTGCCGAAGCGACCGCTGATGCGGCCTTGCACCGGCCAGATGAAGGATTGTGCGAAATCCTCGCGCGCATCATCGCGGGTCCGCACGGCCGCGACCGACGACTGCTCGCGCGCGATGCGTTCCGCGATCGCCGGCGGTGGATTCACCGTGTTTGGAGGCACGCCGTTGATGGTCTCGATCGGCCAGTCGCGCGGCAATATCTTGACGACATAGGATTTCTTCCCCGCCACCGGCTCGTTGACGGTGACGCTCGTCGTGCCGGTGGCATCGCGTCCGACCGCGAACACGAAGCGCCCGCCCGGCGAGACGCGCAGAACGCGGTCGCCGTACTGCACGCTGGCGCCGGGGTCCGCAGTGCCGATGATCATCGAGCCCTGCTGCACGGCGGTCGGCAACACTGTGGACCGATAGGGCAGGATCGAAGGCGGGGGCGCTTTGACGGTGCTGGCCGGCGTCGCCTGTTTTCCGGTATCGACCGAAGGTTGCTTCGCATCGGTGGCGGTGATGCTGCACGCGGTCATGGTCAGCGCCAGTGCGGCGGCGAGGCGCGCGGTTTTTTTCGTGCTGCGAGTCATCGGTCGAACTCCAGGCGCATGCCGCGCGGTCCGCCGACGAGTTGTCGTCCGTCCCAGCCAAGATGGCCGTTGACCCAGGTCGAGGCGATGCGCGAACGGAACGTGGTGCCTTCGAACGGCGACCAGCCGCACTTCGACAGCACCTGTTCGCGTTCGACCGTGAGCGGGGTGTCGTCGATCAGCACCAGATCGGCGCGATAGCCTTCGCGCAGAAAGCCGCGTTCCTTGACATCGAACAGCTGCGCCGGCGCATGCGCGAATTTCTGCACCACCTGCGCCGTGGTCAAACGACCTTCGTGCACGCATTCCAGCGCGGCGTTCAGCGCGAACTGCACCAGCGGCAGGCCACTCGGCGCGCGCAGGTACAGTTGTTGTTTCTCTTCCAGCGTATGCGGCGCATGGTCGGTGGCGAGCACATCGATCACGTCCTCGGCCAGCGCGCGCAGCAGGGCCTGACGGTCGCCGGAATCCTTGATCGCCGGATTGCACTTGATGAAGTTGCCGAGGCGCGCGTAGTCGCTGCTGTCGAAGCGCAGGAAATGGATGCAGGTCTCGGCGGTGATGCGCTTGCGGCTGCCGTCGGTGCGGATCAGCGGCCCGCGCTCGAACAGCGCCAGTTCGTCGGCGGTGGAGATGTGCAGCACGTGCAGGCGTGCGTCGTGCCGCCGGGCGAGATCGATCGCGAGCCTGGTCGACTTGATGCAGGCCTCGCGCGAACGGATCTCGCCGTGGAACTGCACCGGAACGTCGTCGCCGTATTGCGCGCGGTACTTCGCCAGCTCCGCGTCGATGGTCGGGGTATCTTCGCAGTGGGTGATGATCGGCGTCGGCGCGTCGCGGAACACCATGTCCAGCACGACCGGGTCGTCCACCAGCATGTTGCCTGTGGAAGCGCCCATGAACACCTTCACTCCAGGCGTGGTGAGCGGGTCGATGGCGCGGATATCGTCGATATTGCCGGTGCTGGTGCCCATGTAGAAGCCGTAGTTGCCCCAGGCGCGGCCCTCCGCCCGCCGATATTTGTCGTCCAGGGCCTCGCGGCCGAGCGTCGGCGGGCTGGTGTTGGGCATATCCATGAAGCTGGTAAGGCCGCCGGCGACCGCCGCTGCCGACTCCGTCGCCATGTTGCCCTTGTGCTCCAGCCCGGGTTCGCGGAAATGGACCTGGTCGTCGATCATTCCGGGCAACAGGCGGCTGCCATTCGCGTCGATCACGATCTCGCCCGGTCGTGCAGATAGCCCGGTGCCGATGGCCTCGATCCGGCCGTCGACGAAGCGCAGGTCGCCGTCGAGCTCCCGGCCTTCGTTCACCAGGCGGGCGTTGACGATGATGGTGGGGGTGTGGGCAGTCATGTTGGGGCGCTCTGGTCGGTTCGGGGCGGAACGGGATCGTGCCCGCCGGGGCACAGGGGGTGGCAGCGGGACAGGCGCTTGGCGGTCATCCAGCTGCCTTTGAGGGGCCCGAAACGCTCGATCGCCTCCATCGAGTACTCCGAGCACGTCGGGACGAAGCGGCAGCGCTGGCCCAACAGTGGGCTCACCCATCGTTTATAGAAGCGGAGCGCGGCGAGCAGTAAACGTTCGATCAAGGAGTGATCCGGGGAGGTGCGACCAGCGAAGCCCTCGGATGTGCGAGGTTGCCGCTGCAGTCATGGCAGGGTATAACAGCCCGCTTTCCCGCCTCAAGGGAAGATACAAAGGATTCTCGGACGTGGCAGCAAAGAAACCCGAAAAGAAGGCCGCAACGGCCGCCAAGCAACCCGCGAAAGCGGCCGTCAAGAAACCTGCGGCCAAGGTCGCCAAACCTGCCGCGAAGCCCGCCGCCAAGCCAGTGGCGAAGAAGCCGGCAGCCAAGCCAGCTGCCAAAGCCGCCTCCAAACCGGCCGCGAAGCCTGTAGTGGCTGCAAGCGCGACGAGCAAGTCGGCGGCCAAGCCTGCCGCGAAAAAGCCGGCCGCGAAAGTCGCTGCGAAGCCGGCCGCTGTCAAGCCGACTGCCGCCAAGCCGGTGGCAGCGAAGCCTGCCGCGAAGTCGGTGGCCAAGAAGCCGGTCGCCAAACAGGCTTCGAAACCGGCCGCGAAGT
>JBGSID010000067.1:0-3802 GCA_041751895.1 Lysobacteraceae bacterium
CCAAAGCCGGCGCAAAGCTGTCCGCGGCCGGCGGCGATATCGGCGCCACGGCCGGTCGCCAGGTCAGGCCGGCACAGGCCACCACCAGCAGCGCTACGGAGGCAATCAGGATGCGTTTGAGCATGGTCATGCCGCCACTACTTCAGCGCCTTGAACAGCGTATCGAACTGCGCGCGCAGCGATTTGTCCTGCGGCGTCGGCGGTGGAATTGGTGCCGTGATCCCCATTCGCGGGTAAACCACCGTTTGCGCTGCCCGCACCGAAGCCAGCGAACCGATGACCCCACCGACCATGTCGCTCTTGCGTGTCGAAGTCATGCGGTCTGCTTCCTCGTGCGTGCTGCGCTCGATTCGGGTGATCCACGACAGCGTGGAAGGCGGTCGTGGATCGGCGGATGCAATCGCAGCGGCAATCCCGCGCTGATTCCGCGATGCGATGAAGTGCAGCCCGACCTTAGGCAAGGATCCCGGCGTGGTCTGTGCGGTAGAAAACAATGGGGTGTGCCCCGGTGCGCTGGAGCCTTCATGTTGAGCGTTGCCGGCACAGGCAAGTGGGCTCCACGGCGTTCAAAGCGCCCCTCATCCGCCCTTCGGGCACCTTCTCCCCATGCGTGGCATGGGGAGAAGGATGGCGAAAAAGTGCGCGCAATCGCGTCTCCCCGCATGCACGTCTCCCATCACGTCCTTCACCGCACGACGTCTTCTCTGCATACATCCTCTGCAGCATGCTTCCTTGGCAGCATGCTTCCTTTGAATGTCCTTCTCCCCGCATGCGGGGAGAAGGTGCCCGAAGGGCGGATGAGGGGCGAACGAAGCGGCATTCGCAGAGCAAGTGCATGCTCGCCTCACGGCATGATGGGGTGCCCGCTGCCGACATCGTCGCAGGCGTATGTTCGGCAACCGACAGACACGGGGGCGCTGCCGATGGGATGCTCGGTGAATGTCATCCCATCTCTATGGCAAGCCACCCCGTCCAAGCCTTGCGTTCGCCGCAGTGCTGGTGTCGATACTTGCATTGGCCACCTATCCCATGCCCAGTCACGCAACAGAAGAGCCTGAATATGAGGTCGTTCGCGAATTCGCGGGCATCGAAGTGCGCCAGTACGCCGCATACACAGTGGCCGAAGTCGTGGTGGCTGGCCCGGCGGGCGAGGCAGGTAGCCAGGCTTTCCCGATTCTGGCGGGCTACATCTTCGGCAAGAACAAGGGCGAGAAGAAGTTCGCGATGACTGCGCCCGTGACGCAGGCTGCCGCGTCCGTGACGCTGGACATGACCGCGCCAGTCACCCAGACCGCAGCGCCCGATGGCTTTCTGGTGCAGTTCGTATTGCCCAAAGGCGTGACGGCTGCCAGCGCGCCCGAACCCTTGGATGCGCGCGTTCAACTTCGCGATGTGTCGCCCCACCAGGTGGCCGTCATCCGCTACTCGGGCTTCTGGTCGGCGTCGAACTACAGCGGGCATCTGGCGAAGCTGCAGGCGGCGCTGCGCGCTGCCGACATGACGTGGGAGGGAGAACCGGTGTACTCACGCTACAACGCGCCATTCACGCCCTGGTTCATGCGTCGCAACGAGATCTGGCTGCATCTGACCCGCCAGCCCTGAGCCGCCGGCCCTGATCCGCGTCCGGTCGTGGGAATGGCCGTGATGACGCGGTCGGGCAAAAAAAGAGGGCGTTCTTCGGGGTTGTCTTCACTCACGATGGCGGGGGTTTCCTGCTGTCCCGCACGGTTGTCTTGCACAGGACATTCAACATGAAAGCGCGCGTCCATCCCAACACGAACACGCGTGCAGCTCGACTCAGGCAGGTCAGCGCGGCGCCTGCCGACATTATTGTCGAGCCGATGCGCACCATGATCGAGATGGTTTGAGAGATGAATGACATGAAGGCCGTCAGCAGTTGTTCTGCATGGCAGGCGCTGCTGAACCACCATGCGCACATCGGCGACACGCACCTGCGCGAGCTGTTTGCCGCCGATCCGGAACGCGGGACGCGCATGAAACTCAGCGCCGCCGGGCTCTATCTGGATTACTCGAAGAACCGTATCGACGACGAGACGCTCGTGCTGCTGGCGGCGCTGGCGCGCGAGTGTGGATTGCACGCGTGCATCGCCGCGATGTTCGCTGGAGAGGCGATCAATACGACCGAACATCGCGCGGTGCTGCACACGGCCCTGCGCGCACCGGCAGGCGAATCATTGTGGGTGGACGGCGTCGATGTCGTCAGCGACGTACACGCGGTGCTGGACCGCATGGCGCACTTCAGTGCGCAGGTCCGCAGCGGTGCGTGGCATGGTCACAGCGGCCGACCGATCCGCCACGTGGTCAATATCGGCATCGGCGGCTCCGACCTCGGGCCGGTGATGGCGTACGAGGCGCTGAAGCACTACAGCCTGCGTGATCTGGATCTGCATTTCGTCTCGAATATCGACGGGACTGCGCTGGCCGAAGCGACCCGCTGCCTCGATGCCGCCGAGACACTGTTCATCGTCTGCTCCAAGAGCTTCGGCACGCTGGAGACGCTGACCAATGCGCAGGCCGCACGCGACTGGTGCGTGCGCCAACTGGGTGATGAGGCCGCGGTGGCGCGTCACTTCGTCGCCGTCTCGACGAATACCGAGGCGACGGCCGCCTTCGGTATCGCGCCTGCGCTGACGTTTCCGCTGTGGGATTGGGTCGGCGGTCGCTACTCGATGGCATCGGCGGTCGGGCTGTCGACGATGATCGCCATCGGCGCGGATCGCTTCCGCGACATGCTGGCCGGGATGCATGCCATGGACGCGCATTTCCGTCATGCGCCGATCGAAGGCAATATGCCGGCCTTGATGGGTTTGCTGGCGGTGTGGAACAACGATTTCCTCGGTGCCGCCACGCAGGCCATCTTGCCTTACGAACAATACCTCTCGCGCTTTCCGGCCTACCTGCAGCAGCTGACGATGGAGAGCAACGGCAAGCACGTCACCCGCGACGGGCAGCCCGTGGGCTGCGAGACCTCACCCATCGTCTGGGGCGAGCCGGGGACCAACGGCCAGCATTCGTTCCATCAGCTGCTGCATCAGGGCACGCGACTGGTGCCCTGCGATTTCATCGGTTTCGGACAAAGCCTCAACGCGATGGGCGTGACCCGTGGCGTCGACCGCCAGCACGACTTGCTGATGGCCAACCTGTTCGCGCAGGCCGAAGCATTGGCCTTCGGCAAGACGGCGGATGAGGTCCGCGCCGAGGGCGTGGCCGAAGCCTTGGTGCCGCATCGCGTGTTCGAAGGCAATCGGCCGAGCAATACGCTGCTGGCCCGTCAGCTGACGCCGCACACGCTGGGCGCGCTGGTGGCGCTGTACGAGCACAGCGTGTTCACGCAGGGCGTGATCTGGGGCATCGATTCCTTCGACCAGTGGGGCGTCGAACTCGGCAAGGCGCTGGCCGGGACGACGGCGGCCGAACTGGCCGGCAGCGACGACGCGGAGGTCACCCACGACAGCTCGACGCACGCGCTCATGCATCGCTATCGACAGCTGCGAGAGGAACGTCCATGACCGCGAACGAACGACTCGAACTGCACGGCCTCGATCAGCACCGCTTCGACCAGCGCTGCATCGACACGCTGCGCACGCTGGCCATCGATCAGGTGCAGAAGGCGAACTCCGGCCACCCGGGCACGCCGATGGGCGCGGCGCCCACGGCCTACTGTCTGTGGCAGCGCTTCCTGCGTTTCGATCCCGAAGACGCCGCCTGGCCCGATCGCGACCGCTTCGTGCTGTCGGTCGGCCACGCGTCGGCACTGCTGTACGGGCTGCTGCATCTGTGC
>JBGSID010000068.1:0-8703 GCA_041751895.1 Lysobacteraceae bacterium
GGCGGCGTGCCGGCGATGTGCGACGGCGTGACTCAGGGTCGCATCGGCATGGAACTGTCGCTGTTCTCACGCGATACCGTGGCGCTCGCCACCGCAGTGTCGCTGTCGCACGAGATGTTCGATGCGGCGCTGCTGCTCGGCGTCTGCGACAAGATCGTGCCGGGCCTGCTGATCGGTGCCTTGAGTTTCGGCCATCTGCCGACGATCTTCGTGCCCGCCGGTCCAATGACATCGGGGCTGCCGAACAAGGAAAAAGCCGCGGTCCGTCAACGTTATGCCGACGGCAAGGCGACGAAGGAAGAACTGCTCGAAGCCGAATCGGCGTCGTATCACGGTCCCGGCACCTGCACGTTCTACGGCACCGCCAATTCCAATCAGATGCTGATGGAAGTGATGGGCCTGCACATGCCGGGCAGCGCCTTCGTCAATCCGAACACGCCGCTGCGCGATGCGCTGACCGTCGCCGCGACCGAGCAGGCACTGCGGATCACCGCGCTCGGCAACGACTACCGCCCGCTCGGCCATACGGTCGACGAGAAGGCGATCGTCAACGCGATGGTCGGACTCGCCGCCACCGGCGGTTCGACCAACCACACACTGCATCTGGTCGCGATCGCGCGCGCCGCCGGTCTGATCATCGATTGGGACGATCTCGACGAACTCTCGCAGGCCACGCCGCTGCTGGCGCGCGTGTATCCGAACGGCAGTGCCGACGTGAATCATTTCCACGCCGCTGGCGGCATCGGTTACGTCATCCGCGAGCTGATCGATGCCGGGCTGATGCATGCCGATATCCTGTGCGTGCACGGTGGTGACTTGCGGCAGCAGGCGATGGTGCCCGCGCTCGACGGCACCTCGCTGCGCTGGTCGCCGCCACCCGAGGCATCGCGCGACACTTCGATCCTGCGTGGCGTGGCCGAACCGTTTGATCGCGAAGGCGGTCTGCGCCGGCTGCAAGGCAACCTCGGCCGTGCGGTGGTCAAGATCTCCGCCGTCGCGCCCGAACACCGCGCCATCACCGCACCGGCGAAAGTCTTCCACTCGCAGGACGCACTGCTCGATGTCTTCAAGGCCGGCAAGCTCACGGGCGATTTCGTCGCCGTGATCATCGGCCAGGGGCCGCGCGCGAACGGCATGCCCGAACTGCACAAACTCACCCCGACGCTGTCGCTGCTGCAGGATCGCGGCCAGCATGTCGCGTTGCTCACCGATGGCCGCATGTCCGGCGCATCGGGCAAGGTACTCGCGGCGATCCACGTGTCGCCCGAAGCCGCCTGCGCCGGTGCCCTCGGCAAAGTCCAGGATGGCGATTTGATCCGTATCGACGCCGAAGCCGGGACCATGCAGGCCGACGTGCCCGAGGCCGAATGGGCGACACGCGCGCATGCCACGCTCGATCTCAGCGGCAACGCGCACGGCGTCGGCCGCGAACTCTTCGGGCTGATGCGCGCACAGGTCGGCACCGCAGAACAGGGCGCCTGCGCGCTGTTCGACGACACTGGCCGCACGGACGCCTGATCGATGAAAACATCCGCCGCCACCCCGTCGCGCTCACCGTCACCGACGCCATCGCCCGCACTGATCGCCGATATCGGCGGCACCAATGCACGCTTTGCACTGACCGATCTCGCTCACCCGAACGCACAGGTGCTCGAAGCGCAAACACTGGACGCCTCTGCTTTCGCAAGCCTGCAGCACGCCGCCGAACATTATCTTGAGGGCGTCGGCGTACAGCCGCGCCACGCTGCGATCGCTGTCGCCAGCCCGGTCAATGGCGAAGAGATCCGGCTGACCAATCGCGCGTGGTCGTTTTCCCGCAGCGAATTGAAGGCATCGCTTGGTCTCGACTCGCTGCACATGCTCAATGACTTCGGTGCCATCGCATGGTCGGTGCCGGCGCTCGATACCAACGACTGCATCACGCTGCACGGTGCCGCTGATGCTCCGCTGCAAGGCCCGATCACCGTCATCGGCCCAGGCACCGGCCTGGGTGTCGCGATGCTGGTTGGCAGTGATCCACATTGGCAGGTCGTCGATACAGAAGGTGGCCACGTCAGCTTCGCCCCGCTGGGCGAAGAAGAAACCGCGATCGCGCGCTGGTTCACCGCGCGCTCCGGCCGCGTCTCCAACGAACGCCTGCTCTGCGGCAGCGGCCTGTCGCATATCGATGCCGTGCTGCGTGGCGCGGTCGACCACGCCACCGGCCAGCATCAGGGCCTGCGCGACCCGGCCGACATCGTCGCCGCTGCTTTGGAAGGCCATGATCTCGCCGCTCGTCGCACGCTCGCCCGTTTCTGCGCGGTACTTGGCAGCGTTGCCGGTGATGCCGCCCTGATCCACGGCGCACGCACGGTGATGATTGCAGGCGGCATCGTGCCCCGTTTCGTACCGTTCCTGCGCAGCAGCGCCTTCCGCGAACGTTTCCTTGCGAAGGGCCGCTTCGCCGCGTATCTCGAGTCGGTGACAATCCGGGTCATCACCCATAATGGCCCCGGCCTGCTCGGTGCCGCGATGGCGCTGCGCGCCGACGCTTACCACGAAGCCGCCAGAAACGAGGACATCAGATGATCCAGGCACACGCCGAACGCATGACCGCCCTGGTCGACGGAATCCTGCGTCAGGCACCAGTCGTGCCGGTGCTGGCTGTCGCCGATATCGAAGACGCCGTACCGCTGGCCGAAGCATTGGTCGCTGCCGGTCTACCCGTGCTCGAAATCACCTTGCGGACATCCGCCGCGCTGGACGTGATCCGACGCATGCGCGAAGTCCCCGGCGCGATTGTCGGTGCCGGCACCGTATTGACCCGCGAGGACCTGTTCGCCGTGCAGGACGCAGGTGCTGCGTTTGCGATCTCGCCCGGCGCCACCGATGCCCTCTACGTCGCAGCTCGCGATGCGGACATCCCGCTGCTGCCGGGCATTGCCACCGCGAGCGAACTCATGCGCGGCCTGGAACGCGGTCTGCGCCGCTTCAAGTTCTTTCCTGCCGAATCCAGCGGCGGTATCGCTGCGCTCAAAGGCTTCGCCGGCCCGTTTTCGCAGGTGAAGTTCTGCCCCACCGGCGGCATTGACGCTGCGAAAGCACCATCGTATCTCGCGCTGCCCAACGTCATCACCGTCGGTGGCTCGTGGATGGTGCCGGGAGATGCGTTGAAGGCGAAGGACTGGGCACGCATCGGTGCTTTGGCAAAAGAAGCGGCGACGCTGCGCGGCTGATACAGCGCGACTGACCGGTCAGAGTGACGTCGCGGCATGCGTGCCGCGACACGCAGATCCAAGCGCCATCAGGCGAAGATCAAGCGCACTTCAGCTCAGAGACGTACCTGCAGCAATCACCAGGTCTTCCGACTCCGCCCATTCGCGCAAACCACGTTCGACCGCCTCGGCTTCGAACGCATGCCACGCATCCAGCACCTGCTCATGCGCCAACATCTCCTCGAATCGCACATACGCACCCTGCGAAGCGAACATCACATACGTCTCCTCCAGACGCGCGGGTAGCGACACCTGCACAAAACGCACCGCCAACCGCTTGCCCAGACGCAGATCATGCCGGGACGGCATGATCGCGTATTGGGTGGCGTCATCGAGATCGAAGGGCACATCCGGCTTGAGCGCGTCGCCGAAGCCCTCGTCCGACGTCATATACACACGACCACTCCCACGGCTGATGAAGGCCATGTTGCTGGAACTCGACAGATCCGACACCCAATCGAGTGCCTGGATCAGTTCACCGAGCGCGACGGATGGGGTGTGAAAGGTCGATGACATCAGCAAGGCTCGCGACGATAGGGCTGTTGAGGACAATACCGGTGTGGGTTCTGTGCGGCAATTGGCGCACATGCCGAGCCTGGAACCAAAGACATACATCAATCGATGCATGGCTGGCCGTGGAAGCTTTTCGCAACACGGGTTGAAGAGGCCGGTGCTGATCATCACCCAACATGACGCTTGGGGCGATTACGCCAGGACGCCATGCGCTGACTTTCGGCGGGGCGCGCGCAGCCTCGTCACGGCAGTACCGGCTGCCCGATTCCCGGTGCCGGGTAAACACCCAGCGCATACATTCCTGAAACAAACTTCGATCTGAAGATGGCAGCCGGTTTCTGAGAAAAGTGTAGGCGTTACCAAAAGAAAAGGCCCTTGCCGGGGAAACCGGACAAGGGCCAAATGCTCGCCTGTTGAAAGCTTTATCGCTTAGTAACGGTAGTTCACACCGAACAGATACGTACGGCCGTATTCGAAATACTCACGCGGCTGCGCGCTGCTGCCGAAGGTTGAACGGAACGGTTCGTTCTCGAGGTTGTTCACCTGGAGCAAGAACGACAGATCCTTCAATGGTCCCGACTGCAGGGTGTAGCCCAACTGCAGATCGGTCACCGTTTCGCCCTGGAAGCTGCGACGGGTACGATCGCCACCGAACCCCTGCACTTCACCGACAAACTGCGAGCGATGACGCTGGCTGACACGCGTGGAGAAACCGAAGCGCTCGTAATACGCGGTGATATTCGATACGTACTTCGACAGGCCCGGCAGCGGCTCGTTCGGGAAATCAGGCCCCAATGGCTGCACGCTGCTCTTGGTATCCGAGTAGTTCGCCTGGATACCAAAGCCGAGCAGCGGCTCCCAGATCACATCCAGCGGCACCGACACCGCAAGCTCATAGCCCTTGACCGTACCACCTTCGCCATTCACAGGACGACTGTAGACACCGACCGGACTGGGTGGTGGATTGGCCGGGTAATCCGCTGGTGTCACCACCGTGTCGTTGATGTTGAACAGGGTGTTTTCGTTGTAGATATAGGACTTCAGGTCCTTGTAGAAATATGCAGCGCTGACATAAGCCTTGTTTCCGCCGAAGTATTTCTCATAGGAAATGTCGTATGAGTTCGCTTCCCATGGTTTCAGCTGTGTATTACCGCCGTCACGCTGCCACCACGGAATCGGGTTCGATGTGAGAGGGTCGATGTTTGAACCACCCGTGATCGGATTCGTCGCACGGTTGCGATTAACGCTGACGTTATTGTTGACGCGCATATCGTCCATGCGCGGACGTGCAATCTGCCGTGCTGCACCCACACGGATGAACTGCTCCCACGGCAATCCGAACGACAGATTCAGACTTGGCAGGAAGTCGGTGTAGTTGATATTCGCATCGACTTGCTGGCCCAACGGATTACCTTCGTAAGTCTCGCTGCCTTTGGAGCTTTGTTCGACACTGACTGCCTGGAAACCGATATTGCCTTTGACGGGCACCGAGCCGAGATCGGTGTTGATGTTGGCCTGGAAGTAGGCAGTCGTAACCTGCTCCCTGACTTCCCAGTTCTTGTTGGTGATATCGCTATTGGCGTTGCCGCGACGCGTATAAACGGTGTTGTACGCACTCAGCGCATCGTACCCATAGATGGAAGACACCCCATAGGCATTGTAGGCGGAGCCATTCGCCAGATTGGTCGGAATCGGCGCGGACACACCATCCGGGCAGCTTGGCGATACGCCGCCAAGGCAGGAGGTCAGGTCGAGAAAGGCTTCGTTCGACGCGCGGCTCTTGTTGCGATCCGTCAGATTGGCGCCGAACTTGAAGCTGCTGAACCAACCATCCTCGAAAGTACGCTCGAAATCGACGCGCAATGCCGTGAGGCTGTCTTTGACTTCGAAATCCTTGATGTAACCATCCTGGCCCCAACCACCCGGGTCACCGAGTCGCAGAATGCTCGGGTCACCGTAGTCATAGCCGAACTCATGATCGTAGTAGCCGCTGCTGTTGCGCGTGACGGTCAAGGAATCACGTGCAAGCGCCGGGTCAACGCCTGAGTAGGTTTCAAGGATGCGTTCTTTGCGCTTGGCATCCGAGTAACTGACATCGGCCGATGCCGTCCATTTCTCGCTGAGCTTCAGTTCGTGTTTCCACGCGAGAGAGAACAGCTTGTCGTACGTGGCATTGAAATCGTTGCGGATGACCGGATTGATACCCGTGAATGAGGCTTGTTCCGGCGTGGGCGTACCCACTGCTGCGCCACCGAATGCGGCGGCGAATTCCATACCGCGCTTGTCCTGCTCTCTGTCGAACTTCGAATAGAACAGGTCGAGGGTGGTGCGGTAGTTCTCGTTCGGCGCGAACTCGAGCACGCCCATGAAACCATCGCGCGTATTGTCGTCCTGCAGGTCGTACAGCTTGCCGCCACCGTAGACGCCATTGCCGTCGTAACCCCAGGTATCACCGAATTGCTTGCTCTGGCCCGGATTGTTCAGGTGGGCATAGCCCAGCGCGATACCGACGGTGTTGTCGGCGAACTGGTCGATGTAGGAGACGCTGTAGCGATTGCCGTATTCCTTCTCGCTGCCGACCTTGTTCATGTCGCCACGGGCGTTGAGCGCGATCGCGCGCTTGCCGTAGGCCAGCGGGCGGACAGTCTTCAGATCGACGGTGCCGGACAGGCCCTGGCCGACGAGCTGGGCGTCCGGGGTCTTGTAGACCAGCACCTGGCTGACGAGTTCGGACGGGTACTGGTCGAACTCCACGCCACGGTTGTTGCCGAGGCTCACCTGCTCGCGACCGTTGAGCGTCGTGGTCGAGAAGTCGCCAGCGAAGCCGCGAATATTGATTTCCTGCGGACGACCGCCGAAGCGCTGTGCGGTCAGGCCAGGCAGGCGTGCAATGGAGTCGGCGATCGAGGTGTCGGGCAGCTTGCCGATATCTTCGGCCGAGATGGCCTCGACGATCGAGGTCGATGCCTGTTTGGCGTCGATCGACTCCTGAATGCTGCGGCGGATGCCGACGACTTCGATACGATCAATGTCATCGGCTTGGGCTTGTTCTTGGCTCTGGTCGGCCGACTGCGCGTAGGCGGCGTTGACCAGCATCAGCGAGGCCGAAGCCAACGCCATGCTCAACAGGTTTCGCTTCAAAGGCTGCATGGATCCCCTCCACATCAGCTGGAATTCGTTAGCGGTCCATGCGCGACTTCTCGTGATACGCGAGTATTCCGCAGTTCCCGGCATGTCCGGAGTCCAGCCTGTCCCCGGCATGCCCGGCGATGGTAGTCCGTGACCGGGGAACGAAAAGTGCCCTGCATACGTATTCATGGAAAATCCCGCTCAAATCAGCGCCATGGAAGCGTTTTTGAAGTGAAAAAGTGCAATTGGACAGGGTACGCTTGTCGGTTGCTGCAGTGCAGCAATACGGTCAGCGCTTCCAGCGTCCGGCCAAGGGAAGCGCCGCCAGGCTCAAGCTTTCATCCACAGCGCCGTGGCTAGCCCCACGAAGACCGCCATCCCGACCCAATGATTGTTGAGGAAGGCGCGAAAGCATTGGTCGCGTTCACGGGCATGCCCGATCATGAACTGGTAGAACACCAGCATCAGTGCGACGCCCAGCCCGGCCCAGTACGCCACACCCAACTCAGCCTGACGACCGATCAGACCCAACGCCGTCAGAAACAGCGCATAGAGCACACCGAGCGCGGCCAGATCGAGGTCAGCAAACAGGATCGCAGTGGATTTGGCGCCAGCACGCAGATCGTCCTCGCGATCCACCATCGCGTACCAGGTGTCGTAGGCGGTCGTCCAGAAGATGTTGGCCACGTATAGCACCCATGCCATGGGCGGCACTTCTCCGCGAATCGCCGCGAATCCCATCGGGATACCCCAACCGAACGCCAGACCCAAGTACGCCTGCGGCAGATAGGTGTAGCGCTTGAGATAGGGATAGCTGGCGGCGAGCACCACGCCGACGATGCTCATCAGGATGGTCAGCCGGTTCATCGTTGCCACCAGCGAGAACGCAACGAGCATCAACACCGCGAACACCGCCAGCGCCTCGCGTCCGCGTACAGCCCCCGTCGCCAGCGGGCGGCCCTTGGTGCGCTCGACCAGCGGATCGAGCCAGCGATCGGCATAGTCGTTGATGACGCAGCCGGCAGAGCGGGTCAGCCAGACTCCCAGCGAGAACACGATCAGCGTCCACCATGGCGGCACGCCATCGGCCGCCAGCCAAAGCCCCCACCACGTCGGCCAAAGCAACAACAGCCAGCCGATCGGACGATCACCACGCACCAGCGCCCAGTAGAGGGCCAGGCGCTCGCGCCAATCGAAGTTGTCTGTGGAAGGGGTCGGAAATTCGTTCATCGGGGACAAGGTTCGCACGGAAGGCTCGCGCCTTCCGCCACAATCGGGGACAATGGCGTCACGCGCCTGTAGCTCAGCCGGATAGAGTAGTGGCTTCCGAAGCCATTGGTCGGGGGTTCGAATCCCTCCAGGCGCGCCAAATAATACACCCGGGGCATCCCGAACCGTCCCGGATGTAACAGAAAGCCCGCATAACGCGGGCTTTTTTGTCCCTTGCGATCCCGGGGGGTTCCCTTGCATCCCGTCGAAAAGCGAGTAAGGCTGTGAGTAAGGGGGCGGCACTGCCCCGGCCTTACTCACTTTCGGCTTACTCACATGCTCACCGACACCAAACTGCGCGCGCTGAAGCCCAAGACAAGCGTTTACCGTGTCGCCGACACGAACGGGCTGTGCATCGAAGTGCGCACGACCGGCGCAAGGCTGTGGCGCTATCGCTACCGCTACGCCGGCAAAGCGAGCATGGCCGCATTGGGCGAGTATCCGATGATGGGGCTGGCCGAAGCGCGCGCCGAACGCGACCGGCTGCGCACGCTGGTGAAGGGCGGGGCGAACCCTGCGCACGTGGCGCGCGTCGAAC
>JBGSID010000069.1:0-7963 GCA_041751895.1 Lysobacteraceae bacterium
CCACCTGCAGCCGCAAGGCCAGCGGCGCCGTGCCTCCGGCCGCATCCAGCGACAACACGATGCTGCGGCCATCCAGTGGCGGCAATGCGTCGCGGGTATCCGGATCCAACGCCACCGCACGATTGAGCGCGGCTTCCAGCGTGCGGCCGGCCAATGGTTTCCAGTCGAAGGGGGAAGCGGTCATGCCGGCCATTCTACGTGGTCATCGGTGGCCGTCACCGGCATAGGACGCTGCCAGCCGGCGCAATCCTTCTTCGGTCGTCACGCGCGGCACGTAGCCGAAATCACGGGTGGCCGGTGCCATGCTGTACCAATGCGTCGTGCTGAGCTGTTCCGCCAGAAACCGCGTCAGCGGCGGCTCGTCCTTCAATCTCAACAGCGGCCACAGCATCTCACAGGCCGCACCGATGGCGTAAGCCACCCCGAACGGCAGGCTCTTGTCGACTTCAGGCGCACCCGCCGCACGCAGCAGCGCATTCACGATCTCGCGGACCGGCTTCGGCTCGCCGTTGCTGATGAAATAGGCTTTGCCGGCACAAGCTGCCCCCGGCGCAAGATGCGCGAAGGCGTCGAAATGGGCCTGCGCGGCATTGTCGATGTAGGTGGTGTCGATGACGTTGTGGCCGCCCCCGACGAAACGCAGCCGCCCCGCTTTCGCCCGCGAGACCAGGCGCGGCAGGAGTTGCTGATCGCCCGGCCCCCAGATCAATCGCGGCCGCAGCGCGACGGTGGCAAGGTCTGGGCTGTTGGCGGCCAGCACCGCTTTCTCGGCAATGGTCTTGGTGGTCGCGTACGGCGCCTTGAAGCCTTCACCGTACGGAACGGTGTCGGCGGTGCCGCCCTCGACCGGATGCGTCGCACGATGCGTCACGCTCGGCGTCGAGGTATAGACCAGCCGGCCAATGCCGTGCACGCGGCACGCGGCCAGCACGTTGTCGGTGCCGACCACATTCGCGAGGCGATAGCTCTCGTAACGGCCCCAGGCCCCGGCTTTGGCCGCGTTGTGGAACACCGTATCCATCCCGGCACAGGCCGCGACCACCGCATCCTGATTCGCAAGATCGCCCTGGATCTGACGCACGCCCAATGGTTCCAGCGAACGGTAATGCCCGCGGTTGTAGCTCGCGACCTCATGGCCCTGTTCGATCAGGCCTTTGCAGAGGGCATGACCGAGAAAGCCACCACCGCCCGTCACCAGAATCTTCATGAATATTTCCCTCGCACTGCACACATGGTACGTCGGCCGGGGCGTATGCTGCCCCCCATCCCTTCAACAAGGAGCGTCTGCGATGCGCCGATCCGTCTTTGTCCTCACCGCCTGTCTCGTTGTCGCCACGGGCGCCGCCAGCGGTCAATCGCTCGAAAAGCAGCTCAAGGATCGCTTGCTCGGAACGTCGAGCAAAACCAGCACCAGCAATCTCACCGAAGGCCAGGCCGCCGGTGGCATCAAGGAAGCCTTGGCACAGGGTGTCGACCGCGCGGTGCGCCAGCTCGGCAAACCCGACGGGTTCTTCCGCGACCAGGCCGTGAAGATCCTCGTGCCGGAGAAGTTGCAGCAAGTGGCCAATCTCGCCCGCCAGCTCGGCGCCGGCAAACGTGTCGATGCTTTCGAATTGTCGATGAACCGTGCTGCGGAAAAAGCGGTTCCCGCCGCCGCCGGCATTCTTTCCGATGCTGTCCGCCAGATGACCCTGCAGGACGCCATCGGACTGGTGCGTGGCGGCGACACGTCGGCCACCGACTTCTTCCGTCGCAGCAGCGAGCAGAAACTGTACGACGCGTTCCTGCCGATCGTCGCCAAACAGACGGCCGAAGTAGGCGTCACCAGGAAATACAAGGACTTCAGCAAGAAAGCCGGCGGCAGCAGTCTCGGCGCGCTGCTGGGCGGCGGTCAGGGTGGCACCAGCAGTGCCGATCTCGATGATTACGTTGCCCGCGAAGCCATCGACGGTCTGTTCCATGTGATCGCCGAGCAGGAAAAGCAGATCCGCAACAACCCTGCCTCGCGCACCACCGATCTGTTGCGGGCGGTGTTCGGCAAGAAATGACTTGCGACCACTCGGCTCACCACACGGCGTACAGATTCCAGACGATGTGCATGAGGATCGGCACGATCACTGATTTCGACTGCAGGCGTGCAGCGCCGAGCAGCCATCCAGCAACGAAAATCACGGCGATCATGCCTGCACTGTAGGTGTAGTGCATGGCCGCCCAGATCGCGGCGCACGACACAATCGCCCCGATCGCCCCCAACCGGGTCCGTGCAAGACGCGAATACAGAAAGCCTCGGAATATCAGCTCCTCGGCGACCGGCCCGAAGACCGCCACCGCCAGCACGCGGACAATGACCATCGCGATCGGCACCTGGAGCCACGGCGTGAAATTCCAGGGCCCGCGCCAATGCATGACAAGATCCGTCGTCAGCATCCACACGATGTACAGCGCGAACCAGAACGCTGCCGGTTTCAACACTGGCCGCACAATGCCGAGATCGTCGCGCCAGGACCGGCTGCGGATACGCGCCCCGATCAGAATGAAGATGGCCGCAGCGATTGGCAGCAGCAGTTTGACGATCGGGTCGTTCAGCGACACGCTTTCTCCGCCCACACCGCGAGTTTTTCGCGTCCGATCTTGGCGTTGTGGCGGATATCGACCGGAAACGGTTTTGGGTAACGCAGGAAGGTCTCGACCTTCGCCGTATGCACGAAACCTTCGCCGAGGTGGCGCAGCTCGTCTTCGATCCGTGACCATTCCATCGCCGTCACGCCCTCGCGCAATTCCACGCACAGCACGGGTCGCTGCGCGCCGAAGCGACCGATACCCACAAGCGCGGTGCGGCGCACATCCGGATGTGCGTTGAATACCGGTTCGATCTGCTCAGTGCACAACGTCGTCTCCGCCGTGACCACACGCTGCGATTTACGGCCGCAAAACCACAGCCGGCCTTCACTGTCGAAATAACCGATGTCGCCCATGCGATGGACGATGCGTTCGCTGCCATCGGGCGATGTTTCGCGAATCTTCGCGATCCAGGTGGCCGCATCGCGGTTGAAATAAGTGTCGGTGGCTGTAGGTCCGGCCACCGTGATTTCGCCGACCAAGCCACCCTGCACGATCAGCTCGTCGGACCATGTTTCGATCGCATCGTCGACCACGCGGATCAACCGCACTTCGTTCGGCGGCACCGGGCGACCGACGCAGGTGCCCGCGCCCTGCTCGTTACGCGTGCGCAGCGTGAGCAGTTCACGGCCTTCGATGATCGCGACCGGCAGGCACTCGGTGGCGCCGTAGGGCGTCCAGAAAATCGCATCGGCGGGCAACAGTTCGCGGATCTTCGCGACCACATCGGCGGGCACCGGCGCGCCGGCCGACATCACCTTCTTCACGCCGGGCAACGGTTGGCCGTAATCCGCCAACACGCGCATCAATGCCGGCGACCCGAACAGTTGGTCGACACCGAAGCGTTTGATCGCCGCATGCAGCTTGCGCGGATCGGCCTTCGCCGGACGCGTCGGGTCCATGTCGGGGATGATCGAGGTCACGCCCAACGCGGGATCGAACAGCGCGAATGGTGGGAACGTCGGCAGATTCACGCCACCCGGCACGATACCGAAGGCCTCGCCCAACATCGCGATCTGACCGACGAAATGCCGATGGCGATACACCACGCCTTTCGGCACGCCGGTCGAGCCGCTGGTGAACAGAATGCCGGCGACGTCGTCCGGTTGCGTGTCGGCGAGTTGCGGACCCGCATTGCGACCGGCGGCTTCAACCTCGGCAAGCGTGGCGTCGGCCAGGATTGCGCGCGTTCCGGTGGTGATGCTCGTCTTCGCGCTGCGCGCCCAGCCGAGGATCTTGCGGGCAAACTGCGCCAGCGGAATGCCGATGAAAGCCTCGGCCTGCGCTTCGTCCAGGCACTGCTTCAGCGCGCGCTTGTCGATGCCCGGATCGACCAGCACCGGCACCGCACCGGCCTTGAACAGCGCGAACATCAAGAGGAAGAATTCCGGCGTCGGCCGCACCATCAGCACCGTGCGCGTGCCACGGACGATGCCGCGCGTCGCGAGCCCTGCAGCGATGGCATCGCTACGCGCGTCGAGTTCGGCATAGGTCAATGCGATGTCGTATGCGCCGTCCCGGCCCGGGCAACGCATCGCGACCTGATCGGGACGCTCGCGGGCAAGACGCGGCAGGCTGGTGGCAATGTTGCATGGGCTGCTGTGATCGTTCATGTCGGCATTGTCCCCTGACAGGCGCACCTCTTGCCAATCGGCAAGAAATCCCACGGAAAAACTCGATCCACCAGCATCAGCCGGCGCTGGAGGTACCGTCGATATGGCGATTTCGAGGACGCATGCTCGGGTAGACCATCCTCACAAGTACGGCTTCGATTGGGATTGTCGCGATCCAGAAGACCAACACTGCGGTTACTTTGCCCTGCCATGACGCCAACCAGATCGACAATGGCGCATCCGGCTGGAAGTAAGGCAGCGCAAATCCATACAGCAGCACCAGACCTTGGAAGAACGAGACCACCTTGCCGGTCCGCGTGAGAACACGACTGCGTGCGATACGACCATGGTTACGCCGAGATCGCCTGACGAGCCACAGCATCGGCAGTGAAAGAAGCACACCGAGCACGATAGCGACAGCCAGAATGACCAGCAGTGCTTCGATGTTGAATGACACGATCGTCAGATCGGATGAGAGTCCAAGAACTTCCGCATCGCCGGCACCAGCACTTCATGCTTGTCTTCGAGTACGTAATGACCGGCGTCTTCGAACGCATGCGTCTCCGCTTCAGGCAGCGCGCGCTGGAAGCCTTCGAGAAAGTGATGGTCGAACACGAAATCGCGCAGGCCCCAAGCGACGAACGCCGGGCGATCGGCATACGCCGGCAGACGTTTCGCGGAGGCATTCACCAGCATCCACGCCGGGTCGCCTTCGGCCAGCGGGATGTCCTGTACGAAACGCAGGGTCGCGATGCGGTTCGCCCAGGAATCGTAAGGCGCCTCGTAGGCGCGACGAACCTCAGGAGACAATTTCCGTATCACGCCATCGCGCGCGGCGCCGGCGGCGAATGCGTTGAAGCCACGGATCAACAGCGCACCGAGCTTCATGTCGCGGCCGAGCTTGAGTTGCCACGGCAGCGGCTTCGCCGTCGGCAGCGGAAACGCGGCGGTATTGGTGATCAACAGTCGGCGCACCTGGGCCTCATGGCTCAGCGCCCAGCCGAAGCCGATCATGCCACCCCAGTCGTGCACCGCCATCGTCAGCGGGCCGTCGATGCCGAGATTGTCGAGCAGCCGAGTGATGTCGTCGACGCGCGATTGCAGGGTGTAGGTGTAGTCCTTGTCGCTCGGCTTGTCGGACAGCCCCATACCGACATGATCCGGCACGATGCACCGATACTTATCGCGCAGCCCGAGCACCAGATGCCGCCAGTAGTAGCTCCACGAGGGATTGCCGTGCAGCATCAACACGATCTCGCCATCGCGCGGACCTTCGTCCAGATACGACATCGAGATGCCGGGACGGACTTCGATGCGCTTGGGAGTGAAGGGGTAATCGGGATAGCGGTCAGCGGTCATGGGCACGATCTGCAAGGGACGGTTCCGGTCGGAGGCGTGGATTCAGCCCCGGCCCGGCCCCGAAATACGGCCGACAAGGATAAGGCCTGAGCCCGGATTTGGGCACCGCGCCCGCCCGGAGCTCATACGCCGCCGCTCCCGGGCCTCGCTCAGCGTGGTGCGCGGCCCAGCAGCCGATCCGAAAACTCCTCCAGCGCCTTCTGCAGACGCTCTTCCTGCATCGCCGCCATCACATCGCTGGCACCTCCCGCCTGCGAACGGCTGCGCTTGCCCCCGGACGGAGCCGCTGGCAGGTTCTGCAGGGCCACGGTCTGTGCCCCGATCCTTTCCGTGAGCAACGTCAACACCTGCTGCAATTGCAGTTGCTGTTCGGCGTGACGTTCAAACCATGTCGCTGACAGCGTGTCAGCAGTCGGCGATGCAAGGGCAGCCGTGTCGACGGCAGCAAGCGGCTGCGCTTCCGAAGCGCGCTCCAACAAACGATCCGAGAGGCGCTCCAGCGACATCAGGATCTCGGGCCAAGGCGCTTGCTGGTCCACAGCCGCAGCCGGCCGGGACGCGGCATCCGACAGTTTTTCGAGCGCGCGCACGCCTTCGACCAGATCGTTCAACTGCGCGACCACCCGCGACCCGACATCGGCATCGCCGGCGCCCATCGCCTTGTTGCGCAGGAAATCGCGTTTGATCTGCGTCCAGCGCGAAACCTGCGTTTCACTGAGAACATCGCGCAGTTCCGCCAACTTCAACAGGTTTTCTTCGGCGCCCGTCGTCAGCAGTTGCGCTTCACCGAGATAGTGATCGGCAATCAGCTGCTGCAACTCGGCGGCGTTCATCACCGGCGAAATCTTCTCGGCCAGCTTGTTCATGTTGCGATAGCTGCCCTGCAACTTGAACGCGGGCTCGGCGCGGTATTGATCAGCCTGCGCGGCGCTGGCGATGTACTGCTGGTTGACGCGATAGACCACATCCCGCACCTGCATCAATCGTTCGAGCGTCGTCGTGATCTCGTTGATCTCGGCAGCACTGTAGGCATGGCTCAGCGCGTTGCTGGAGAACGGTTTGCCTTCGATTTTCTCGACCAGGCGATACACATCAGCCAGCTCGCGGGTCGCCAGCGGCGAGAGCACCGGATTCGAAGTCAGCGCATTCTCGATGTAGCTCAGCTTGAACGTGTCCTCCATGCCGCCCAGCACATCGCCGAGGTTGTAGATGTCGGCGCGGTTGGCCAGCATGTCCGGAATCTTGAAGACTTCGCCGGACTCGGTGTACGGGTTGCCCGCCATGACCACGCAGAATTTCTTGCCGCGCAGATCGTAGGTGCGCGTACGCCCCTGCCACACGCCTTCGATCCGGCGCGTGCCGTCGCACAGCGAGATGAATTTCTGCAGGAATTCCGGATGGGTGTGCTGGATATCGTCGACATACAGCATCACGTTGTTGCCCATCTCCAGCGCGAGATTGAGCTTCTCCAATTCCTGCCGTGAGGTGGCGTCCGGCGCCTGCGCCGGATCGAGCGAACGCACGTGATGGCCCAACGCCGGGCCGTTGATCTTCATGAAGATCAGCCCGAGCCGATGCGCCACGTATTCCATCAGCGTGGTCTTGCCGTAACCCGGCGGCGAGATCAGCATCAGCATGCCCATCAAATCGCTGCGCTTGTTTTCGCCCACCGTGCCCATCTGTTTGGCGAGGTTGTCGCCGATCACCGCCAGATAGATGTCGTTGATCAGTTTGTTGCGCACGAACGAGGTGAGCGGCCGTGGTTTGAACTCGGACAGACGCAGGGCTTGGCGTTCGCGCGTCACCAGCGCCTGACGCAGACTCTGGCAGCGACGGACCTGCGGCATGAAGTCGTCGCGATGGCTGCGCAGACGTTCGCCGAGATCATCGACACCCAAAGACAGCACACCCTGCACGATGCGCGGATGTTCGCCGAGCAGGCCATCCACGCTGACGCGCAGATCGGTTTCGACCACCCGCGACAGCGCATCCTCGCCGATCAGCAGGAGTGCCACGGCTTCCGGCAGATAGTCGACGAGAGCGGACAGTGCGGGATCGGTCGAGAGTGCCGCGAACCATTGCGAAGCCAGACGCCAACGCGCGCCGGGATGGTCGCGCGACGCGGTCAGCGACGCCTGCAGTTCATCCCACAGGCGTTCGGCTACCAAGCGCTGGCGCAAGGCGTCGTGCAGCCGACGGGCGTATTTGCTGTAGACGAACGAAGGATGCGACGCAGCAAGCACGGCGATCAGATAGGCCGCAGCTGGTGCCGACAGCGCCGGATCGACCGGCATCGACTGCGCGTCCGCCTCCGCGCGCATCGCCGCTGCGATGTCGTCGCGCAGACTGTCGAGTCCGCCGCGATGCGCAAA
>JBGSID010000070.1:0-3460 GCA_041751895.1 Lysobacteraceae bacterium
TGACTCGGCAAGCCGCAGGCGGCCCGTGTTCGGCTTGCGCCCGGTCGCGACGAGCACCTGCTCGGCCGAGAGACGTTCGATGCGGCCATCGACGTCGATGGTCAAAGCCACACCTTCCGCGGTCCGCTGAAGCTCGCGATACATGAGTCCGGCCCACACGGTGATCCCCTCGTCGCGGAGGTAGCCGGTCAGCGCCGCCGATACCTCCGGTTCGGTCTCCGGCAGCAAGCGGTTGCGCGTCACCAACGTCACCTTCGAACCGAGGCGCGCGAACAGCTGGGTCAGCTCGCAGCCGATATAGCCGCCGCCGATGACGAGCAGGGATTCAGGCTGCTCCGGTATCTCCAGCGCGGTGGTGCTGGTCAACACCGGAACGGCGGCGATTCCGGAGATGTCCGGCAGCGCGGGCGCGGCGCCGGTGGCGATGATGATCCCGCCTGCGCGAAGCGGCGCACCGCCAACCATCAGTATGCCGTTAGCGAACCGGGCCTGTGCTTCGATATAGTCGATCGTCTCGTAGCCGGGCAGCAGATCGGCATACTTCTGGTGGCGGAGCGTGGCAACGAGTCCATCCTTCGCGGCCATCAATGCAGACCAGTCTGTTGGCGTCGCGGTGCCGGCGAGACCGGGGAAGCGCGCAACGGCCTGTGCAGCGTGCACGGCTTCGGCGGCACGGATCAGGGTTTTCGACGGGACACAGCCCACGTTCACACAGGTGCCACCAATAGTGCCGTGGCCGATCAGCGCGACCCGCGCACCCAGGTTGGCGGCAGTGATCGCGGCCGAAAAACCCGCAGAACCCGCGCCGATCACGGCGAGGTCGTAGTTGCGATCATCCGAGTCACCGCCGGGTCCGGCACAGCAGTCGTTCATCATGAGGTCCTCCGCTCGCGGCTCGGCGCCAGTGCTGTTTGTATCCCGGTTCCGCGTGTCATCTCAGGTACTTCCCTGCCTGCTTCTGGGACGTCACGCCCGTCAGGGCTACACCGTCGGTGCGCAGGGGCAGCCAGATCCCAGATCGCAACGACGAGCATCAATGCGAGGCCGCCATACAGTGTCCAAGTGCTCCAGCCAAATTGGAACCAGGGATACAGACTGAGCAGTACGATCACCGGCCCAAGCACGCCGGCCAGGCTGCGGTGCCATTGTCGGTGGCTTATCCAGCCGAGCACATTCGCTACTAGCGCCAGCCCGGCGAAAAATGGCAGCAGCGCGTTCACGAAGACGCCCTCCCACTGCGACAGGAATCCGAGGCCGATGGCGGCGCCGATGCTTGCGGCCGCCGGGAAGCACATCGCGCAGCCCATGGTTGAAATGATGGCGCCAATGGCACCGGATTTGTCGCCGAGCCGGCCGAGCCGGCCGAGCCAGGTGATCAGACTTTGCATTGCAAGCACGTCTTCGAAGGGGCCGCGCAAGTGCGCGCACGCATATTTCGGAACCGGGCGGCTTGCAATCGCGGCAGCTCGATTCCTGTGACGTGAGAACGTAGACTCTGTAGTGGCTACAGAGTCAATAGGCCTCGCACATGGCGGCGAAAAGAGCGCCGGCGCCGCTCAAGCGCGCCGAACTCGCGAACCGCTCCGGCTGCAACATAGAGACGATCCGCTACTACGAGAAGATCGGCATGCTGCCCGACCCGCCGCGTACGGCATCGGGATACCGCCTCTACGACGATAACCACGTGGCGCGCCTGCGCTTCATCCTCCGCGCACGGGAGCTCGGCTTTCCCATCGAGGAGATCCGCGGTCTGCTGGGCCTCGTTGACGGCGGCACCCAGACCTGCGCCGAAGTCAAAGCCCGCACCGAAAGACACCTCGCTGATGTGCGTACCCGAATCGCAGACCTGCGGCGCATCGAGCGGGTTCTGGCGCAGACCGCGCAGCAGTGCTCGGGTAATCAGGTGCCCGAGTGTCCGGTGCTGCAAGCGCTCCGTTCGTAAGTGCGCCTCGCGGGCGTTCGTCGCCGTTCAGTGTGAGTACGCCAGCAGGGCGTGAATCGGACTCGGGACAAGGGCGCTGCGACCGCGCAGGTGCGTCAACTCCAGCAGGAACAAACCGGCGGCCAGCCGTGCGCCCCGATGTTCGATGAGTTCGCGCACCGCCCAGGCGGTGCCGCCGGTCGCAATCACGTCGTCAACGAGTAGATAGTTCGCGTCAGCTCGGATGGCGTCTGCGTGTATCTCGAGCTCACCAGTGCCGTATTCGAGCGCGTATCGCTGGCGGAGCACTTCGCGAGGCAGCTTGCCGCGCTTGCACACGAGATGCATGGGCAGACGCAGCAGATGGGCGAGGGCTGCCCCGAAAATGAACCCTCGCGATTCCACCGCCAAGATGCCGTCTGCCTGGAACGCACGACCCGCATCGGCCATCAACTGCACCGCGGCCGCGAATCCATCGGGGTCCGCCAGCAGCGGTGTGATGTCTTTGAACATCACCCCCGGTCGCGGAAAATCAGGCACGTCGACGATCAGTCGCTGAATGCGTTCGATCGGCATCGGGGCCGACTCGATCCTCAGCTCTTGCACGTCGCCAGCCGGTTCCAGCGTGCGTGGGCAGGTCCGATTCGAATTCGCACGCTCAGGCAAGCCCGTCGCAGCGCAGCAGCACCGAGTGCGCCAATCCCTCCGCGCGCAAGTGCGCGATCCGCTGATACTCGGGGTCTGCCGCGAGCTGTGTGAACGCCGTCCAACTCGGCCACGCCACCAGGAACAGAAGATCGGGCTGCCAGTCGCCAATCAGCGCTTCGACGCCGCGATACGCAGCGACCCTTCGCCCGCCCAATCGCTCGACAGCGGGCGACGCCGCCGCGGCGTAGGCCGCGTATTTCTCGGCGCCTCCAGGCTTGAACCACAATGCGTTCAACATATACACGGTTTGTTCGATCATGGGCTGCGTACCCTGTTGGTTGGTTTCACTCATCTGTCTGCACGCGACGCGCTTCAGGAACCAGCGTGAATTTCGCGAACGCGCGCAGCTTGGGATCCTCGGTCTGCGCGAGGTGCAAAGCGAGCCGGCGAATCAATCGGCCCGCGTTGGTCGCGTCCCAGAACCAATTGCTCACCTCGCGACTGCTTCCGCCGGGCTGTGCTGCAGCCGCCTCTTGGTAATAGAGCTTGAGATCTTCGGCTGCGAGCTTGAATGCATCCGCCACCGTCAAGCCCTCTGTTGGCGAGGCGGACGGCTCGCCACGCAGGAAACTTCCGAGCCAGCGGACGGCGGCTTCGAGTGTCATGCCGCTCGCCCCCACCGCGCTGGTGCCGCGTTTTTCGGCATTGCGGTCGTGCCAGGACCGCAGCAGCATGATTTCGTTCAACACCGGACCGATGGCGTCGGCATCTTCGGTGGCGAGCGCGGCGGGCGCAAAACTGACCGGGCATGACCATGGCGCTGCGCCCGCTATGGGTCCGCGCGGCGCAGGTGCCGTGAACCGCTCCACGGCAGGTACATCCATTCGCGGG
>JBGSID010000071.1:0-5049 GCA_041751895.1 Lysobacteraceae bacterium
TCGATGTCGCGGCCAAGGATGTTCACGGTCAGCCGGTCGCCCAGCTTCAGCCCCATTTCCTCGGCCTCTTCCGCCGCGAAGGAGACTTGCGACGGGCCGGAGTAGTCGGCATCCTCGCGATGCCACAACGCATGCGCGGCGAGCAACGAATGAACATCCGCGACCGGCGCGGAGGCTTCAGCGAACAGTGCCTGTTCACACTCGGCGATCACGGTCGCCAGCGGCTCCAGCGCAGAGATCACGGTCTGCGGTTCGGCGCATGCGCGAACGGATTCACGCACTTGTTGCAGCGCCTGAAGCACAGCCGCCAGTGCAACCCATGGGGCCAGACGTTTCTGCAGCACGCGGCCGAGTGGATGGCGACGCCCGCCCTTGCTCCAGCCGTACAACTCTTCCTGCCACCAGCCGAGCTTGGCGAAACCCGGTGTCGGGTCATCGCCGGCCCAGGCCGCATCGGTCCATTCCTGCAGCAGCGCGAACCAGGCTTCGGCGGTCTCGCGCTGCGCTTCGGCGACGAATACCTGCGCAATCCGCCACTCCGGCCAGCGCCCGCGCCATTTGCCGAGGAAGTCGACAAGATCTGCGTCGAGATCTGCGCCACGACCGGCGTCGGAAACGGGCATTTCGCTCACAGCGGCTGCAACACCTTGTCCGGCCACACCGTCGCATCCAATAGCGCATGCGGCAGTTCGATCATCACGTCGCCCTGCCAGTCCAGCGGGTCGACGCCGGGCAGACGGTAGCCCCACAGCGCCACGATCGAGGGCATCCCCGCTGCGCGCGCGGCAACGATGTCGCGTTCGTCGTCGCCGACATACACGCAGTGTTCTGGCGCAACACCAATCACTTCGGCCGAATGCAGCAGCGGCAGCGGATGCGGCTTGCGTTCCGGCAGCGAGTCGCCGCCGATCAGCACCGCGCAGCGTTCAGACCAGCCCAGGATCGGCATCAACTGCTTCGCGAGATATTCGGGCTTGTTGGTGACGATGCCCCAGCGCACGCCATCGGCTTCCAGCGCGTCGAGCATCTCGGCAATACCGTCGAACAGCACGCAATACTGGCCGAGAATCCGTTCGTAGGCATCAAGAAAGGGCTTCACCAGCGCTTCGCGGACGTCCTGGTCGAGATGACCGAAGGACGCGCCGATCATCGCCCGCGCGCCCTTGGAAACATGCGGACGCAGGAGATCGTGCGGCATGTCGGACTCGCCATGCTCGCGGCGCAGGATATTGATCGCCTCGACCATGTCGGGGGCGCTGTCGAGCAGGGTGCCGTCGAGATCAAACAGCACGCCACGGGGAAATCGGATCTGGGACAACGGTGACTCCAAGGAATTGCGGACGATGGATCGATCGTGCGGGAGGGGTTTCAGTCCCGACATGCGCTGTTCGGGGCTGAAGCCGCTCGCCCGATCGACATCAGGGCTTCAACGCGCAGGCGATGTAATTCACATCGGTGCGGGCACCGACGCGCGCGGTATGGCGCAGCGGGTCGTAGATCAGGCCGCTCACGTCTTCGAGTTCGACATCCGCCGCGCGCAGCCACGCCGCGAGTTCGGACGGCTTGATGAAATCGCGGTACTGGTGCGTGCCTTTTGGCAACATCCGCGCGATGTACTCGGCGCCGACGATCGCCAGCGCGAACGCAGCCGGCGTGCGGTTCAGCGTCGACAGGAACAGCCGGCCACCGGGTTTGAGCAAAGTCGCGCAGGCGGCGATGATCGCTGCCGGATCCGGGACGTGTTCGAGCATTTCCATGCAGACGATGGCATCGAAACTATCGGGCGCTTCTTCCGCCAGCGCTTCGACAGCACACAGGCGGTAATCGACGTCGACGCCGGATTCCAGGCGATGGAGTTTCGCGATCTTGATCAGATCCGGCGCCAGATCGATCCCGGTCACCTGCGCGCCCTCGCGCGCGAGCACTTCGCTGAGCAGGCCCGCACCGCAGCCGACATCGAGCACGCGGGCGCCGCGCAACGTCGTGCGTTCGCGGACGTAACCCAAACGAGCAGGATTGAGGGCGTGAAGCGGCTTCTGGGGGCCTTCGGGGTCCCACCACCTGTTCGCCAAAGCGTTGAACTTGTCGAGTTCAAGCTGGCTGAAATTGTCTTGCTTGTCGGCGGGTGTATTCATCGGTCTGCTCCGAACCATCCATGGTGCACCGCTCCGGCCCGCGCATCCATGCGCGTGCGTTCACCGACGCGCGAGCCAGTGGCTCGCAAACGCGCCGGCTCACCCCACCACCTGTTGGCCAAAGCGTTGAACTTGTCGAGTTCAGGCTGGCTGAAATTGTCATGCTTGTCGCTGTGTGTATTCATCGATCTGCTCCGAACCATCCATGGTGCAGCGCTCCGGCCCGCGCATCCATGCGCGTGCGTTCACCGACGCGCGAGCCAGTGGCTCGCAAACGCGCCGGCTCACCCCACCATCTGTTCGCCAAAGCGTTGAACTTGTCGAGTTCGACCTGGCTGAAATTGTCATGATTTTCTGCCTGGCTCATGTCTGTCTGGCTCATCTCTGTCTGATCCATGTTCTCAAGCCCCGACTTTCACTGCACCGATCCGCGCCTGCCACTGCCGTGCATTGGCGATCAGCGCGTCGATGTCCATGTCGACCAGAACCCGCTTGCGCAGTTTCGGTTTGCCGGCGATCCACACATCGCTCACCTGATGGCGACCGGTGGCGTAGACCAGTTGCGACAGCACGTGGTGCAGCGGCTGGGTTTCCAGCGCGGACAGATCGACGCAGACGAGATCGGCCTGCTTGCCGGCTTCGATACTGCCGACCAGATGATCGAAGCCCATCGCTTTCGCGCTGCCCAGGGTCGCCGCGCGCAGTGCGCTGGCAGCATCGAACGCGGCGGCATCGCCGGCGACCGCTTTCGCGAGCAATGCGGCGGTGCGCATTTCGCCGAACATGTCGAGGTCGTTGTTGCTGGCGCAGCCGTCGGTGCCGATGGCGACATTGACGCCGGCGCGCTGCAATTTCGCCACTGGGCAGAAGCCGGAAGCAAGCTTGAGATTGGATTCCGGGCAATGCACCACGCTGACGCCGCGTTCGGCGCAGAGCGCGATTTCAGCATCGGTGAGCTGGGTCATATGCACGGCGATCAGGCGATCGTTGATCAAGCCCAACCGATCGAGTCGCGCCAATGGCCGCTGGCCATGCTGTTGCTGCGACTGCTCGACTTCCTGCGCAGTTTCATGGGTATGCAGATGCACCGGCACATCGAGCTGGTCGGCGAGCATGCGGATGCGCTCGAAACTCGTGTCCGAGACGGTGTACGGCGCATGCGGGGCGAATGCGGTTGCGATCAAGGCATCGTCGCGCCACTGGTCATGCACTTCGCCGGCGCGGTCGAAATACTCGTCGTCGCTCTTCGCCCACGCGGTGGGAAAATCGATCACCGGCAGGCCGACGCGGGCGCGAAAGCCGTAGCGTTTGTAGGTCCCTGCCTGCACATCGGGGAAGAAGTAGTTCTCGTTGCAACAGGTCGTGCCGCCGCGCAGCATTTCGGCGATGGCAAGAGCGATGCCGTCGGCGACGAACTCCGGCCCCATCACCGCACCCTCGATCGGCCAGATGTGCTCCTGCAGCCATTGCTTCAGCGGCAGATCGTCGGCGACCCCGCGCATCAGCGTCATCGGGTTATGGCAGTGCGCGTTGATCAGACCGGGAATCAGCACACCCTCGGGGCGCGACACCGTCTCTTTCGCCTCGAAACGGATACGGGCCTCGGCGATTGGCAGCACTGCCAGGATGACGCCGCTGCGGATCGCGACCGCATGGTGCTCAAGGACGACCCCGTGCGGTTCGATCGGCACCACATGGCGCGCTTCGATCAAGAGGTCACAGGATTCGGGGACGGCGGCTTCGGACACGGGCTGATAGGTCATGGCCGGTATTGTCGCATTCCACCACCTGTCCAAGCGATCTCATGCCCCTGCAGGAGCGACGCCAGTCGCGATGGACTGCGTCAGCTACCTGCACAACTCGCGCTTTTCCATGCGGATCCTGGTACGGGCATCGCGACTGGCGTCGCTCCTGCAAAAATATCGCCCCTACAAGACAGAAGCCCGCCGATGGCGGGCTTCTGGAACGCTGCCCCCCCGGCCTGCGCCGGGGTGACCGATTCATGACGAGGCCCACGCTGCGGGCCTCCATGAATCCATCACTTCACTCGGCTGAAATACTCGCCCGAGCGGGTATCGACCTTGATGATCTCGTCCTGGCTCACGAACAGCGGCACGCGGACCACGGCGCCGGTTTCGAGGATGGCCGGCTTGCCGCCACCGCCCGAGGTGTCGCCACGGACGCCCGGATCGGTCTCGACGATCTTCAGCTCGACGAAGTTCGGCGGCTGCACGGTGATCGGGGTGCCGTTCCACAGGGTCACCACGCACTCTTCCTCGCCCTTCAACCACTTTTCGGCGCCGCCCATACCGGCCTTGTCGGCCTGCACCTGCTCGAAGCTCTCGGGGTTCATGAAGTGCCAGTACTCGCCGTCGCCGTACAGGAACTGCATGTCGGTATCGACCACGTCGGCCACTTCCAGCGCATCGGTCGCCTTCATGGTCAGTTCGACCACGCGACCCGACTTGATATTGCGGTACTTGATGCGGGTAAACGCCTGGCCCTTGCCCGGCTTGACGTATTCGGTCTCGGTGATGACGCACGGGTCGTTGTTGACCAGGATCTTCTGCCCTGTCTTGACGTCGTTCATGCCCAAGGTGGCCATGCAGTGCTCCTCGCTATGCGATCTGCTGAGCCATCCGGCGGGACGGCTACAATGTTGAGTTGTCGCCCGCCACGAAGGGCCGGCAGGAAAGAAGACGGGCCACAGCGACGCTGATGCGCCCCCACGAATCGCCCGACAGACCGCACATGATACCCGCAGCCCCCCTCGCACTGCAGCCCACCCTTTCCGAACCGACCCATGCGGCGGACTGGAAGCGCCTCTGGCGCGATGCCGTCCGGGATCCGCACGAGCTGCTGGCGCTGCTGGGGCTGGAGGGACAGATGCCCGGGCTGTCGGCCGACGCGGCCC
>JBGSID010000072.1:0-15561 GCA_041751895.1 Lysobacteraceae bacterium
CGCAATCCACCTTGTGAATGCAGGCTGCCGACCAGGTCGGGCCGAAGATACTGTTCGATCTATCGCAAGTTGAAGCTGGGTTCCCGATGCGAATATCTACGTTGCGGGTTCTAGCCCAAGGGCGCATGCGGCATCCGGGAATCCCTTTTGCCCAAGAGCGACTTGGGCAAATCCATAATACAAGGGCGCAATTGCTGTCTGTCTCTGGCGCCCATGAAGTAATCGGCACTCTGATAGCGCAGGACGCCCATCCTTTCATATGGGCCAGATATTCCTTTTATTTCAGCGAATCCCGATGTCTTGCTCGGACGAATTATTCGCTCATACGATTCTCGCTCCTTGCTTAACTAAAGGAAATCACCAAACTTGAGAACCGAGATGTTCGAAATGATGTCTCCCGCGACGGTAGAACGCTCCCTGACTTCGAAAACTGTCGTTTGCGTGGCTCCATCTGTATATTCTTTCGAAACCTCAATTCGATTGAAACTCTCTCCGGCGTACACCCGTCTAATGAGTTCTGAGTACTTTGTTATTTGATTTTGCCCTTGCCTCGCGCTATATCGACCATTAAAAAATATGTCGAGATTTTCGTGCTTTTGTTGTTGGACGTAAGGAACAAGCCTACGTACATTTGCAAGAAAGCGAACTAGTGCGATTTCTTTTTCTGCCGTCGTCCTGCAAGTAGCGGGCACATCCTTTGTTAGCCGCGATGGCGAAATAGGGATCAAATCTTTCAAAAAATGATCTAGCCAAGATTGAAACGCTTCTCCAGATTTCACTTGTTGCAATGAGATTTTATGAAAGACAAAGTCATCATTGTCTGTGACCTCTACAACGGTGTGCGCTGTGTCTTTGTTGTCCATTGCAGAGGACATGGTCAGATCGAGAAAGTCTGGAAAGAAATCCGCTTCTACAGATATGCCTGATTTTCGCAGAATCGACTGAAATGCAAGAGATATTATCTGGTGTTTTCTACCGCAAATTGTGTGGGTTGGCTGAACTTTCTTAATGGCAGAAATGCATTTGGCGACAAAACGGGAATGGGTCGATGCCCACGATCTACCGTGGATCTCCACAAGATGCCGGACCGACTCATCATTTCCGTATAGATCATCAAATAATTTGTGGGCGTGATCAATGTCCGCTATTGGAATTTCTATTTCGTATGTGCTGACAACATTAAGATAAGGTTGCTCGAATCCCAGGTAATTCATATAGAAATTTTTTGTTAACTGAGCATCCTCCTGCAGTCGAACCCTAAACGTTCTATTGTTTTCTTCTTGTTCTTCGAATGGAATTATTAGCACAGTCACTCTGTGCCCCTGAACTAGGAGTTGGTACAAGTGGTTTAGCGCAAAAATATGTCCCAGGTGAAACTCAAGTCGCGGACGGCAATGCATTAAGTAGTGGTTTCTGGTCTGCATACATCTTCCGTGGCATACGAAGTCAAGAAACTGGGCGCTGGTCCTTTGAATCCCGAAGAACCTCTTGTTCGAGTCGCACCCAAAGTTATACCATGTTCAGCAATACGTCGAAAACCAACGTGTGACGTACCCCCGCTTTCAGTCGCGGGACGAGCTAGAGCTCGGGACTACTGGAGCCGACCTTTCAGCCGTTCGGCAAACGCCGATGGAGTCAGCTTTTTCAGCGCTTTCTTTGGTCCCTCTATTGAGGCTATCAATGGCTATTCGCACGCCCTGCCGAGATTCGGTGGTGCCATGTCGCAATGCGTGAGACTTGACTCTCCGCTAATGTAGGCTAGACACCTTCAAGCGAGGTCCAGCCTTGGGCCAACCGGGGCTTTACTTCAACAGGGCATGGACAGCAGTAGCCTCGAGCACACCCGAACCTATGTCCTGGCGCGCCAGCAGCACCCTGCCTGGCAGCTGCTGGCCTCTCGCCGTGCGCCTCTAGTTTTGGGCTGCTTACAGTCGCTGTTCGAGGACAGCCAGGACGGTGTCGACTTCGACGATGCCCAGCAGGCACTAGCCGAGATTCTGGCCGAGCACGCAGGGCTCAGCGAATTCGAGATCGATATCAACCCAACGGTACTGGCGCGCAAGGAAATGCGTGCCTGGATTCGTCGTGCATTGATCGTAGAACGCGAAGGACGGCTGTACGCAACGGACGCACTGGAGACGGCGTTGCGGTTCGTGGGCGCGCTGGACAGCCGGATGATGACCTCGACTGCTTCGCGACTGGCGGTGGTGCAACGCGAGATCGAGCGGCTGGAGGCCCGGCTCAATCCCGACCCGCAGAGCCGGGCTGAACACCTGCGTCGGCAGATTGCCGACCTGCAGCGCCAACTCGAGGAAGCCGAAGCCGGGCGCATCGAGGTCGCGAACGCCCAGGAAGCGGCCGAAGGTATCCGCGAGCTGTACACGCTGGCGACCAGCCTGCGCGCGGACTTTCGCCGGGTGGAGGACTCCTGGCGCGATGCCGACCTGCGCCTACGGCACGCTATCGTCAACGAGGGCTACCATCGCGGCGCGATCGTCGACACGTTGCTCGATGGCCACGACACCCTACTCGAGACCGCCGAGGGCCGTGTCTTTCAGGCATTTCACCAGCAGCTGCAGCAGGAAGTCGAACTGGATGCGATGAAGCGCCGCCTGCGCATCATCCTGCAGCATTCGCAAGCCAGGACCGCGCTAACGTCCGCTCAACAGGCCGATCTGCGCTGGCTGGTCATGCGGTTGGTGAAAGAATCCGCATCGGTCATCCGCACACGCTCGCGCAGCGAGCGCGATGTCCGCAGCTTTCTGCGCACCGGACTGGCCGCCGAACACCATCGGGTTGGGCAATTGCTCAACGAAGTCTTCCGCTTTGCCCAGATGGTGGACTGGAGTGCTGCTTCTGTCCGCCGACAGCCCAGTTGTCTGCCGCCACTGGCCGTCGTCTGTGGCGGTCTGCCGCTGGTTGAGCGGCTGCGCTTCAAATCGCTGGATCAGCAGGCGATACGAGATCTGGACCTGCAGCGCATGGCGGGCGACATAGACCTGATCGAGGACGAATTCTGGTCTTCGTTGGACAGCCTCGACCGAGAGACACTGGTGCGCGACACTGTGGACATCATCCGGGCCAGCGAAGCACCCCTGAGTCTCAACGAGCTCGCCAAGCGCCTGCCGCCTACCCACGATCTGGAAACCCTTGCGCTCTGGCTGGGCATGGCAAGGGAGGCGGGCTGCACCGTAGGCACGGAACAGGAAGTGCTGGATGTCGCGCTCCGGAATACCGCCGGCAAGCATGAGGCGCCCGATCATGAGCGAACTCTGCGCTTCCAGGTGCCTGTGATTTCACTCGATCCCGCCGCCTTCGAGCATTTCGAATGGGAACCCTGATATGACGATCGGTGTGGAAGGCATGGATGCCGACAGTGACGAGAACGTGATCGGTACCGATGGTCGCACAGCCACGTCCCGTCCAGCGGGCGGTGACGCGACATCTGCCGAGAAGGCCGGCATCACATCCGCCGTGCGTGCCACCATCCTCGAACTGATGAAGTACGGATTGCTGGAGGAATCGAGCAAGCCCAATCTCTATCGCAACGTATTGCTGTACCGCAATCATGTGGACCAAGTGCTGAGCTGGCTCGATCTCGGTGTGCGTACCGATGAGATCCGTGGTCTGGCGCTCATCGTAGTCACAGCCGCACACGATCAGGAAGACGACGACTGGTCGCATCCCCTCGTTCGCAAGCAGCGCCTGACGCTGGAGCAGTCTCTCCTGGTCGCTATTCTGCGACAACAATTCGTCGCCCATGAGGTGGAGGCCGGGGTCGGTGCGAGCGACGCCCGGGTCGCGCTTGAAGATTTGCTTCCGCACCTGCAAGCGTATCTGGGCGATCTTGGCAGCGACGCTCAGGAAAAGAAGCGCCTGTTGACCCTGCTGGAACAACTGAAAGGGCACGGCATCGTTTCCGATGTCGATCAACAGGAGCGCGTGACCATCCGGCCGATCATCGCGCATCTGGCCAACCCCGAGAATCTGACCAGTCTGGTTCAGGCGTTGCGCGAGGCGGCCGGCGACACGCGCGCGAAGGCTTCATCAGGCGAAGAGGTCGACGAGTGAACACGACCTCCGCCACTGCCGCACCTTCGGAGACTTCATCAGGAAGTTACGTCCTCACCCATCTCGATCTCTACGACTGGGGCGCCTTCAGTGGCCGGCACAATGCGGAGATCGATCTGGCCGGCACCGCAATCATCGGTCCGACCGGCAGCGGCAAGACCACGCTGGTCGATGCGCTGATGACATTGTTGGTCGCCAGCCCCCGCTACAACCTAGCGTCCACAGGCGGACACGATAGCGATCGCGATCTGGTGTCCTATGTCCGCGGCGTCTCCGGTGCAGGCAACGATGGTGGTGGCAACGAACACATCGCCCGCACCGGACAGGTGGTTACCGCCATCGCGGCCAGATTCAGCGACGGCGAATCGGTGGTGCGCCTCGGCGGCCTGTTCTGGTTCGACGGCACGAGTTCGGCACTGGTCGATCTCAAACGGCGCTGGTTCTTTTGTTTGAACGACACACCCGCCCTTGACGAGTGGCTGGAAACCCACAGGGAAACTGGAGCGCGTGGGTTGAAGGAGCTGGAGCGCAGAAGCCCAGGCTTCACGATCTACGAGAAAAAGAGTGCCTATTTGGCACGACTACGAGACCACTTTGAAGTCGGCGGCAATGCCTTCGATCTGCTCAACCGTGCGGCGGGCCTGAAGCAGCTCGACAGCATCGACAAGGTGTTCCGTGAACTGGTGCTGGATGACGCCTCGGCTTTCGATGGTGCGCGTAAGGTCGCTGAGGAGTTCGACACGCTGGCTGGCATTCGCCAGGAACTCGAAACCGCTCGCAAGCAGCGCGACACGCTTCTGCCAATCGACAAGGGCTGGACAGAGCATCAGGAGGCCAGTGCCAAGCTGGACGAGCAGAACGCTTTGCTGTCGTTGTTGCCGGCGTGGTTCGGCGAGCAGGCGATTGCGCTTTGGCAGAAGAAGGGCGAAGTCGATCAGGTCGAGTTGCGGAAGCAACAACAACAGGCAGTGACCTTGGCCGAGCAGTTGGACGTTGCACAAGCGAAAGAGCAGGCGCTGCAAACACGCTATCTACAAGTCGGCGGGCAACGCATCGAAGAGCTTCAGCGGCACATCGCCACACAGAAGGAAACGCTTAACCGACGACAGCGCGCGGCCACACAGTATCAGGCGTGGACAAGCGGTCTTGGCTTGAATTCCGCATTGACACTGACGGGACTGCAAGAGAATCAGTCTGCCGTTGAGCAGCGGCAGGTTGAAGAAACGAAGCGTTTGTTGGAGCAGAAGCAAGCCGCATGGGAAGCCGGCGCCAAGCAGCAGGCGCAACTCGCCGAGCGCGACCGTCTGAAGCAGGAACTGAAAGAAGCCGAGAAGCGCCCGAACTCCAATATCCCCGGCGATCAACATCGCTTCCGGGCTTTGCTTGCGCAGCATCTGGGCCTCGACGAAGACGCTTTGCCCTTCGTTGCCGAGTTGATCGAGGTGCAGTCGGAACAGGCGCACTGGCGCGGTGCCATCGAACGGGCCATCGGTAGCGAACGCTTGCGCCTTCTGATCGCCCCGGAGCATGCCCAACACGCATTGGACTGGATCAACACGCGCAATAATCGACTGCATGTTCGCCTGCGAGAAGCGGAAGCTCGCGCTGAGCAAGCTCAATTTTTCAGCGATGGCTTCACTCGTAAGCTCAATTTCAAGGCGCATGCCCATCGCGAAGCACTCAAGCACCTGCTGGCGGGTATCGACCGACATTGCGTGGCGGATGTCGAAACCCTACGTCGCACGCCGCATGCGATGACCGTGCAGGGCTTGATGTCTGGCCGCAGCGGATATTTCGACAAGCAAGATCAGAAATCGCTCAAAGATGAGTGGATGACCGGCTTCGACAACCGCGACCAGCTTGCACGGCTTGCGCGGGATCTTGCCACTGCGACAGACCTACATGCCTCCAGCCTGCGCGAAGCGCGCGATGCGGAACAGCTTGCCGATGCCACGCAGAAGGGTCTTGGTCTGCTCGAACAATTGGAGAAGATCGAGTTTGATGACATCGATGTTTCAGGCGCGCAGACGGAGTACGATCGGTTGCAGGAACAGTGGCTCGAGCTGACAGCGCCGACCTCTGATGCCGAGAAAGCAAAAACCGAGTGGGAGGCGGTAAAAGCTGAAACGCTTGCTATGCGCGGAGATCAGGTCAAGCTGCGGACGCAGATCGCGCTGATCGAAAAGGCGATCGAACACGCCAGCACTGCAGTTGACCGTATCCGTAAACGCATCGGTTCCGGGCTGGATGAGACCCAGATGTCTCTGGCAGCCCAGCATCTGAAAATGTCGCACACCGTGGAACCCGCTGAATTCGATGATCTGGAACGCCAGGAATCGGAGCGTGTCCAGCAGATCATCAAGCGTATTGCGGGCCAACGCAGCAGAATCGAGCAGCAGCTGATTCGCGATATGGAAAAGGCGAAGTCGGCCGATAACGGCTCCTTATCCGAAGCGGGCACTGAGTTGCAGGACATTCCGGCCTATCGCGAGCGCTTGCGCGTACTCAACGAAGAAGCGCTGCCCGAGAAGCTGAGCCGCTTCGTCACTTATCTCAATCAGTCATCGGATCAAGGTGTCACCCAGTTGCTGAGTGAAATCGACAACAATGTCACTGAGATCGTAGATCGCATTGACGAGCTCAATGCAACATTGGAGCGGGTGGACTTCCAAGCCGGCCGCTACCTGCGGTTGGAACCGCAGCGTGTCGAGCACGAAAGCCTGCGGACACTGCAGCAAGCCCGGAAGCAACTTCGCTCGGCCCAGCTCAAGGACGATCAGGGCGAGAGCCACTACCATGCCTTGTTCGAGCTTGTGCGCCTGCTGCGCGATGCGGTGGAGCGTCGCAAGACTCAGGGCGCACAGGCGCTGCTGGATCCACGTTATCGCTTGCAGTTCTCGGTCTGGGTGATCGAACGCGATACCGGCAAGGTCATCGAAAAGCGAACCAGTTCCCAGGGCGGCAGCGGTGGCGAGAAAGAGATCATCGCCAGCTACGTGCTCACTGCATCGTTGAGCTATGCCTTGTGCCCACGCGACCGCCAGCAACCCCTGTTCGCCACAATCGTGCTCGACGAAGCGTTCTCCAAAAGCTCGCAGGCCGTGGCAGGTCGCATCATCCGTGCCCTTGCTGAATTTGGCTTGCATCCGCTGTTCGTGACGCCGAACAAGGAGCTACGGCTGCTGCGTGAACACACCCGCTCTGCCATCGTTGTCCATCGCAAAGGCGCACAGGCCACTATGACCTCGCTGAGTTGGGAAGCGTTGGAAACCCACGCGCGTCATCGCAGCGAGCGACAGGAGCGTGGCAGTGAAGTCGCCTGACCAACTCGCCGAACTGCTGACCCGTCAATGGCATAGTGCCGACAAGCGCGAACACCGCCTGCTCGATCCGCAGGCGTGGCCGATATCACTCCCCATTGGCCGACCACCGCCGACGCTGTTCGCACAACAGACCGCACAGGTGCGTGAACACATCGAGCGCTGGCGGACCGTGACCGTCGGCGAGGTGCAATGGCAGTCCATCGCCTACCGCAGCGCCGCAGCGCCGGTTTCGCTGCCCCAGCAGTGGCAGCTTCGCTCACTGGAGGAGTGGGCGCAGGCATCGGGTGATGCACAAGTGCAACTTGAACTGCAGCGACTTCGATACTTCCTCAGTCGTGTAGATGCTCGCTTCCATTCGCTGTTGATTCGTCAGCGCTCGCTGTGGCGCGATCGTAACGACGAAGAGGTCATGCAGGCAGCCGCGCTGGCACTCGAACTGGAGCCCGGTGTCGCAGCCGGACGACCACTGCGCTCGCTGGCCCTCGCGGGCATCGACAGCAAGTTCATGGAGCGTCATCGCAACCTTGTCACTGCCCTGCTCGATATCCGCTTCGATGGCCAAGCCTCGCAGCTCGGACTCAGCAGCTTTCTCGACGCAGCCGACGAAGGCGATCATTGGCTGTTGGTGGCGCCCTTGTCGCCAGGGCTGCTGGCATTTGTACAGCAACGCGTGCGGGCGCGCGAGTTGCGCGATACGCCGCTCCCGGCTAAACGCATCCTCCTGATCGAAAACGATCGCTGCCTGCATCTACTGCCCACATTGCCCGACACCATCGCCGTGCTCGGTTCGGGACTCGATCTGGCCTGGCTGTGTGCAGATTGGTTACGCGAACGCGAATTGGGCTACTGGGGCGACATGGATACATGGGGACTACGTATGCTGGCGCGCGCCCGCGAGCTTCAACCTCGCCTGACGCCACTGCTGATGGACCAGCCCCTGTTCGAGCGCTTCTCTGAAACGCGCGCTGTGCCAGAGCCAATCAATGCCGGCCCAGTGCCACTAGATGAGCTGACAGGGACCGAACAGGTGTTTTATCAGTATCTGCTCGATCAGGCCAAAGGCAGGATCGAACAGGAATTTTTGCCTCAGAGCGTTGTGGCTGAGGCCTTGTCGAGATGGGTGTGATGGCTTTTCCTTGCAGAAACCCCGCCCGCTGAATCGATGTTCCTGTCAGCGAGTCCAACTGGAGGGATCGCGTGGAAGTAGTCCGTTGGGATCGTGTGGCTGCAGCCAATCGGCCTGCAGCCGATCGGTGAAGAGGACGATATTGAATCCACCCACTTGCGCAACGCTTGGAAAGATCAAGCCGATTTCACCCGCATCGAGAATGGCGTCTCCGAGATTCCAGCTTGGCGGCTCCATGCCGTCGACGAACATCTGTCGCCAGTCGCACGTCCAGTCGTTCCAGAGCGGGTCCCACGTATCGTCCAGCAATCGCAGGTCGACCAGATCCGGGAGGTTGGCGATGTACGCGACGAGCAGATACGGCTCCGTCAGATCATTGTCCTGACGATACTCGGCGGCGCTGGTCGCTTCCTCAAGGCTCATATACAGGGCAGGCGTGCCCGGTCGATTGAAGCGGCCACCGGCGCGCGCTGCGCCGGCGCCACTGAGTGATTGAAACGACCAACGCGGATTGTGGGCGCGGAACAGCGGCGTACCGGCGTCCAGTCGCGAACGCTTCATCCGTTCTGTCCACCAGAGATCGACTGCAGATAGCGCATCGCCTTCTCGGTGTCGCCGTCTCTGACGGCCTCGAACAGTGTGCGCTGGCCTAGCACACGAATCGGCGTGTTCTTCATGTGGAAGGCTGCATCACGAACATCCGGCTTGAGACTCACCAAGGCCAGGAAGACGCGGTTGTAGTCACGCATGCGCTCCTGCGTGCGGGGGCTTTCGGGATGCAGACGCATCGTATTGCGATGCACACCCAGTGCATTCGCCAAGACGGATAGATCCAGCTCAAGGGTCGTGGCGAACTTCGCGGGCGAGAGGTAGGTCTGCCCGGGCTCACGGAACAGTTCGGTGGTTTCCTGCATGACGGCGGACATGGCGCATCACTACGAGCAATGAGGTGCGCACATTATATGCACAAAACACGCACAATGCAAGACTGCGAGAGAAGTGGCATTGCAGCCATCAGAAGCGCCCCCCGTTGAGGCTGTGCATCGCTGAAGGGGACCCCGAATTTGCCGATGCTTGTTCAAGTATCCGAGCGACTTGGATCAGCTCTTCTCTTGAAGGGCATCGCCCGCCGTTACGAGTGAATTCTTCGGCGAGTACTTGCAAGGCCTTCGGCTCTTCGATCAGCCCCTCAATGTATTCCAAAGGTGTCATCCCGTATGTATTTCGCTGCCACGCAGTGTCTGGCGCCAATTGCAGTAGACGCTTGATGGCATGTGAATTCGCGGTCCAGGCTGCAGTATGCAGCGGCGAAATCCCATCACGGGTGGCTTTGTCTCGCTGGCACGGATGTTCCAGCAAAACATCCACGCATTCATCAACACGCGACTTGATCGCCGAATGCAGGGCGGTCATGCCCCGCCAGTCTTGCCGATCTGGGTCGGCACCGGCTTTCAGCATCGCACGGACGAGTTCGGTTTCACCGGCTTCGGCGACGAGCATCAGCGGCGCTTGGCCCTTGAAGTCGACAAGGTTCAATTGTTCCGGTACAAGCTGGCATAGGAGCGTGACGGCCTCGCGCCATCGTCCCAGCAGAAGTTTCATGCGGGGATCTGCCTCAACCGCAGGGATACCGCCAGCGATAGGCTTCAATGGAATCATTCTCAGTGTAATTGCCCTGAACTTCACCACAATCATCAGCAGCGACTCGCCGGTCACAAGCGGCAAGCCTTTCTTCAGGTGCTTGCGGTTGTCAGTCACCCATGCGCGCAACCGCTCCAGGTCGCCCGCCATCACCAGGCCGATGATCTGTTTGGCTTTGTCTTGCGCCACTGGCGCAAGACGCTCGGCACCTGGATACGGCACGTACAGCGTGTCCCAGAAGTATTCGGACGCCCATCGCGCGGCGTCCTCAATGCCGGGGATTTCGACCCCTTCCACCATCCCGCCTGCAAGCATTTCTTTGTAATACCTCTCGTGATTCTCGGGAATCAGCTTCTGGTTGGCGACCGCGGTGGCCAAGCAGTCTCGGGCGACTTCCCCACGCAGACGGCCGTAGTTTCGTTCGAACGACGCATTGAGCGATTTTCTGAAGTGGCTCTCTGCCCCCTCAAAATCGTTGCAAGCCAGGAGATGCTTGGCTTTGTACTGCAGGACTGCGGCTTCCCATAGCCGATAGCCTTGATTGGCTTCAGCTTCGTCGAGAAGGGCTTGCACTCGATCGCGCGCGTCTTGCGGCCGTTGCTCGTGATCGCCATTCAGAAGGCTATCAAGTTCGAAGAGAATCGCTTGAACTGCCTCGCTTGGCGTCGCGGCCAGATAACGCAAGCGTTGGATCCCCGCTTGCTTCGCGAGTGGTGTGATCTCTGGACTTTTCACCACCTGAGACAACACCCAAAATCGCTGTTCTTTTTGCAAGTGGTTCCAGGACAAAGAGTCCTTCAAGTTCTCGGTCAGCCCAACCTCGGCGATCATATCTTTGGCAAGGCGCACTGCACGCTCAGTATTCCGCTTGATGACCGCGATTGCTGATGCGTCATTGTAACCGACATGATCTTCAAGTTCTGCACCCGCCTGCATTTCATGGAAGAGCCGTGTCAATACCATGGCGAGTTCTAGATTCGCGCTCTCTTTACGCGAAGGCAGGATGGACAAGAACAATCCTTGCTTGCCCCACGGCGGTAAGTGGTCTTCGAACCATTCGTTCTCGGCCGCCTCACCCTCACCACTGCAGTGACACCACGCATCAATGGTCAAGTTATAGATGTGTTTGTAGATGCCGAACAATTGGAGCAATTTGTTGTGCTGCGCGTCGGCGCAGAGACGATCGACGCCTGGGCATAGGAACTTGAGCAATCGAGAGTAGCCGTCTTGCACCGTCCGGGCGAACAGCAGGCGCTGACGAATGGTGTGCAGTGATGGGATTCCATAGCGAAGAGCCAGATGCCCGACGAACGCCGACCGCTCATCCTCATCGGCTGCGCGACCAAGAATCGCCTCCAGGCGGCCTGCTTGGGTCATCGGGATGTCGGTACGAAGCTTTTCGGCAGTCAGATTCTTGCGCGCAACGAAAGCCAAGGCTTGGTCGAACTTTTCGGCGGGCGAGAAGTTATCTTTTGGTACGAATGCGCCATCGAAACTCAGGTTCGCTTGATCCTTGAAGTACTTCTCTATCGATCCCTTCTGGATGGTGGTACCGCTCCGCCAGTTGTACAGGGAACGGCGCAGAGCATCATGCTCGCCATACGTTGCATCGCTTTGCGCGTCGGCCACTTTTTCCAGTGGCATCCCGAGCAGATCGAGCAACCAGTCCACGACCTGGGCCACTGGCAGGTAGAGGCTGCGGTTTCCTTCCGTTTCTTGAAATTCGGGCAGATACCAGAAGCACCCGCCTGGCATGCCTTGATCGAGCGGGCTCTCGAGATTCCAGAAGGCCGCGTGGCGCGCGATTCCGGGGATGAAGAAGTAACCGAGCAGCGTCCACAGAATTTGGCGCTGGTCGGCGTTGAACGTCCATGTGCTCAGTTCGACGCATTTGTAGGCATCCGCCATCGACTGGAGATTGTCGATGGCGACGAGCCGTGCGGCTGGGTCCATATCGAGCGCGTCGAAGATGGCATGCACGACTTGCTCAAGTTTTGCCTTGTGGGCTGCGAAGCTGCCTTGCGCGGTCGCGAACTTCGGCTTCTTGATAGGGGCGTCGTTAGGGCAGCCAAGGCTCTGGTGGATCTCCAGCAGAATGGCCTCGGTCAGTGGCAGGGTGCTCATGTCGCTCGTCCTTGGGGTTGAGAAGGTGCTGCGATCCTCGCAAGGCACGCCTACTTTGACTCTGAAAAGTACCGTACACCCCCTCTGCGTGTCCGAGATCGGCAGATCCGCGGGCCTGCCTGGCGGTCTCACGGAGGCCCAAGATGGCCGCGCCTGACCCTACTGTTCTGTCAAAATGCTCGCGCCGGACCAGGGAACTTGAGATCTCGGCTAGTAAAAGCCGTCGCGCAGATAAGCCTTTGAAGACACAATGGAAATTCACCGTTGCCGGGTGAGCAACCCCGTCCCATTACGCTACGCTGCGATATCGCCCCTTGGTCAGTTTGGACGACACGTCCCCCACCCGCGCCATTCTTCATTTTATTCAGATGTATCGGTCGGAATTCCCGGCCCACTCGCTTCGCGAGTGTGCGTTCTCCTTTTTTGAAACGTGGGGGGGGCGATCGGAATTCCCCGGTCGCGCCATGCATTGCGCAAATCAATCCTCTGGCCGCACGCGGCACCATTCACCACGGATATTCAGCATCTGCATCTGGAGGGACTTCGCGCCCAGACAGCTGCGACCGGCCCCGAGGCGGTGCTACAGAAGCGGTCATCAACGACGTTTCGCTCTCCGTACGACTTGAAACTCCATGGATCGGGCCCATTTTTGGGCCATCGTTTTACACGCCAAGGATCCCAGGATGAACACCGACACCCCCACCGAGACCCCAGCGGTCGAAACCCATGCATTCCAGGCCGATGTGCAGCAGGTGCTGCAGCTGGTCATTCATTCGCTTTACTCGAACAAGGACATCTTCCTGCGCGAGCTGGTGTCCAACGCCGCCGACGCCTGCGAGAAGCTGCGTTTCGAGGCCATCGCGGCGCCCGAGCTGCTGGCCGACGGCGGTGAACTGGCGATCGACCTCGCGGTCGACGCCGATACCCGCACGCTGACGATCCACGACAACGGCATCGGCATGTCGCATGACGAACTGGTGCGCAACCTCGGCACCGTCGCCCATTCCGGTACGCGCCGTTTCCTCGACAGCATCGCCGCCGGGCAAAAGGTCGACGCGCAGCTGATCGGCCAATTCGGCGTCGGCTTCTACTCCGCCTTCATCGTCGCCGACAGTATCGCGGTCACCAGCCGCCGCGCCGGGGAAGACGATGCCTGGACGTGGCGTTCGACCGGCGACGGCCAGTTCAGCATCGAGCCCGCAGCCGCCGGCACGCCGCGCGGCACCACGCTGCAGCTGCATCTGCGCGAAGACGCCGACGATTACCTGCAGGCGTGGAAACTGCGCTCGCTGGTGCGCACCTATTCCGATCACATCGGTTTCCAGATCCGCATGGCGAAGCCGTTGGAAAAGAAGGACGACGACGAGTCCGCCGAGCCGGCGACCGAACTCGAAGTCGTCAATCAGGCATCGGCACTGTGGACGCGCCCGAAAACCGAGCTGACGGACGAGGACTACAAAGCCTTCTACAAACACATCTCGCACGATTTCGCTGATCCGCTGGTGTGGACCCACAACCGGGTCGAGGGCAATCAGAACTTCACCTCGCTGCTGTTCGTACCCGAGCACGCGCCGTTCGATTTCCAGCACAGCCGTGATGAGCGCAAGGGCCTGAAGCTCTATATCAAGCGCATCTTCATCATGGATGCCGCCGAGCAGATGCTGCCGGCATATCTGCGTTTCGTCAGTGGTGTGGTCGATTCAGACGACCTCCCCCTCAATGTCAGCCGCGAGCTGTTGCAGGAAAGCAAACAGGTCGAACGCATCAAGGGCGCGTTGACCAAACGCGTGCTCGACATGCTGGAGAAGATCGCGCGAGACGAGCCCGAAAAATACACTGGTTTCTGGGAGGCGTTCGGCGCCACGCTGAAGGAAGGCATTGCCGAAGACGCCGCCAACCGCGAACGCGTGCTCAAACTGCTGCGCTTTCCGACCACCCGCAGCGAATCCGCAGACCAGCGCGTGTCGCTCGATGACTACATCGGCCGTATGGCCGGGCTGCAGGAAGACATCTACTACATCACCGCCGACAGCTGGAACGCGGCGCGCAATCATCCGAAACTCGAAGCGCTGAAGGCACGCGGCATCGAAGTGCTGCTGATGCATGAACGCATCGACGACTGGATGTCCGGCTACCTGCACGAATACGCGGGCAAGAAGCTGCGCAACGTTGCCAAGGGCGAGATCGATCTCGACAAACTCGGCGATGCGCCCGACAAGGAAAAGCAGGAAGAAACCGCCAAGGCCGCCGCACCGCTGGTCGAGCGCATCAAGACCGCACTCGGCGACAAGGTGAAGGACGTGCGCGTGTCGAACCGTCTGGTCGATTCGGCATCGTGTCTGGTCGTCGACGAATTCGACATGTCGCTGCAGATGCAGCGCATGTTCAAGGCGGCCGGCCAAGAAGCCCCGGCGGTGCAACCGATTCTGGAGATCAACCCGGAACACGCCCTGCTCAAACGTCTGCAGGCTGAAGATACCGACAGCGAACGCACCGGCGACTACGCTGCGCTGCTGTTCGAACAGGCGATGCTGGCCGAAGGCGGGCAGTTGGACGACCCGACCGCGTTCATCGCAAGGATGAACCGGCTGCTGGTGGGCTGAGCTGACGGTGTTATCGCCTCACGGCGGATGACCAACGACACGGGAACCCGGATCGCAATGCGCGCAGACTGCAACGCTCGCCTGCTTTCCGGGTTCCCGCTGTCATCACGATGAAGATTTTTCGCCAAGGCATGTTCTACGGCGACTTCGCTGTGCGGCGGCGCGTCGGTGCGATCGAACTTGCCGAGCTGAAGCCGACCGTGCCCGAGCACGAAGTCGAAGCGCACAGCCACGACGATGCGCATTTCGTTCTGGTACTGGCAGGGAAATACGTCAGCAGCGCGCGCGACATGCCGGCGGTCTGCGCGTCGCCCGTGCTGATCTACAATCCTCCGGGCACGACCCATCGCGATTGTTTCCGTGGGCTGGAAGGCCGTTTCTTCACTGTCTCGATCCCGGCCACCGTCGTCGCCGGTCGCGCCCTGCCCACGCATGCGCTCCGTTCCGATGCCTTGTCGGAACAGCATGCCTACGCGCTTCGTAACGCATTGCACATCAACGACGACACGTCCGCGCTGGAGATCGAGACCGGGCTCGAAACCCTGCTCGACAGTCTGCATCGCCGGCAACGCGTGGAACACAACGATGGCCCGGCCTGGCTCGCCCGCGCCCGCGACCGGCTGCGCGACGACTACACGCAACCGCCGCGAATCGATGAGCTCGCGCGACTCGC
>JBGSID010000073.1:0-10303 GCA_041751895.1 Lysobacteraceae bacterium
CGCAATCCACCTTGTGAATGCAGGCTGCCGACCAGGTCGGGCCGAAGATACTGTTCGATCTATCGCAAGTTGAAGCTGGGTTCCCGATGCGAATATCTACGTTGCGGGTTCTAGCCCAAGGGCGCATGCGGCATCCGGGAACCCCTTTTGCCCAAGAGCGACTTGGGCAAATCCATAATACAAGGGCGCATAAGCCGAAGGCGTTATGCGCTGCCGTTCGTGGCCGACATCGGATGCCTCAAAAAGGTGCATGACGCTTCGCTTAGGCACCCTACGTGCTACGAATTACGCCGTACGGCCTTGCAGGTGCCCTGGATTTCACAGACAGTATCTTTCGAAAAAATCCGCGCGAACGACACGAGCAGAACGACCATGAGTGGCTTGATACATATAAGAGTAGTACTTATAGAACTCAGAATCTGTATTCATACGATTCGCCATCACGTCGCCCTCTAACTTCAGGAGCTTCTCCTTAAAATCTTTAGGCAATCTCTCGACATTCCTTGCCGTTTCCACGACAAGAGTGAAGAAATTCGATTTCCTAAACCACATTGAATCATATGGCAAATCGAGATCTCGGATTGTAGCGAATGCCTTGATGAGCAATGCAATCATGTGATCTTTACCAGTGTACTCTTCGTTGAATCCCGCGACCTTTGGCTCCACCTCTCGATCTTGGGCAAAGTAGCCGCCATTCTCAAGAGTTGCCATTACCAGCAAAACGAAGTGAAGATCCGCCATGCGTGTGAACTCAGACTCCTTCAGCACGCCGTACTGCTCAAGGCCAACATTTTCAAGAATGAACTTCGCTGCCTGGATAAAATGTCCGTCGTATACAGCGTTATGGATCTCAACATCGTCAAGTTTGAACTTGGTGAGATTTATACGGCGAAATATCTCTCGCGTTGTGTCTTCGTCAACTTTTCCAAGGTCCCGCATGACTATCTGGTAACTGAGAAAATTCTGTTTCTGCTCATTAGTTAGCCCTTGATAAGGTGGAACCTTCACAAGCGGATTGACATGCCTTCCCTCAATGTAGTTTCGTATCGTCGTAAGTCGCTGCTGCCCATCGATGACGAGACGCGTTGTGCGTAGTTTTTGCACGTCTACTTCACCTTCACACACATATATTTCTGGGAAGGGAAGCCCGTTTAGCATGGTATCTATGAACGCCTCTTGGTGCTCATGCGTCCACACAAACTTTCTCTGAAAATCAGGCCGCAGGATAAGCTTGCCCTCGTCGATGAGCTGGTAAACGTCAGCGACCGTAGGATTGGTCACGCTAGGCTTGATTTGTAGCGGCATTGGTCGCTCCCACTTGTAATTTTGTCCTGAGTGAACGCAAACCACTCAGCGTATAACTTTCAAGGCAAGAGTAGCTCCTGAATGCGCCAGCCGTGACCTTGTAGTTTCCGACCTCACTCTTACCGTGGGAGATCGAGTCAAAAAAATCGAACCATTCTCGCTTCAGATCATTGACTCTAAACGAAGTGGGAAGCAGATCGGGACGCATCCACCCGATGGCGCCATACTCAAGAAATTTGTGGTACCTCTTTAATTCCTCGCTCGACACTGCCTTGCGGTTCTCGCGAAGCTCCATCTGGTATTCGTGGATTGAAGACATGATTCGGTCGTAGAGCTTGACAGAAATGATTGCAACGTCGATATCCGAGTCATAGTCGAACAGTTTGCGCTTGTGGGGGCTGAAGCCAAGCTTTGCAGAACCGGTAATAAACACTTCATGAAAGTTGATTTCGAACTTGTTGGCGATTCGCTTACGGAACTCGTAATACGCATCCTCATTGCCATTGAACACCACTGGTGTACCGTGAAGCGTGCGTCTTCGACAGAAGTCAAGCAATGCTTCTTCATCAGGTGTCTCGACCAATCTCGTGAGGAACTGTTCCATTCGGTACGATAAAAACTAACCCATATACTGGGTCATCGACCCAGCTTCGTGATGCATCAAATGGCTGGATCAATGACCCAGCCTAAAAAATCAATGCCCCCCATCCAACGCCTTAAGCTCACTCACCAACGCACTCGCCATCTCCGCCCCATCGCCGTAGAGCATCCGCGTGTTATCCGCATAGAACAGCGCATTCTCGATGCCCGCGAATCCCGTGCCCTTGCCGCGCTTGATCACGATGGTGTTCTTCGAATTCACCACGTCCAGAATCGGCATGCCGTAGATCGGTGAGGCAGGGTCGGTTTTCGCGACGGGATTGACCACATCATTTGCGCCGATCACAAGCGACACGTCGGTATTCGCAAACTCAGGATTGATGTCTTCCATATCCACGATCAAGTCATAAGGCACGCCAGCCTCGGCCAGCAGCACATTCATGTGGCCAGGCATGCGGCCGGCGACAGGGTGGATCGCGAATTTCACTTTCACGCCGCGTTCGATGAGGCGTTGGCTGAGTTCCCATATCTTGTGCTGCGCCTGCGCGACCGCGAGGCCGTAGCCGGGCACGATCACCACTCGCTCGGCGAAGGCCATCATCGCGGCGACGTCGCTGGCGTCGATGGGTTTCTGGCTGCCTTCGATGGCCGCGGCTTCGCCGGTGGCGCCGAAGTTGGAGAACAGCACCGATTTGATCGAGCGATTCATCGCCTTCGCCATGAGGCGCGTGAGCAGGATGCCGGCGGCGCCGACCATCATGCCGGCGATGATCAGGGCTTCATTCCCCAGCACGTAGCCTTCGAATGCGACCGCGAGGCCGGTGAAGGCGTTGTACAGCGAGATGACCACCGGCATGTCGGCGCCGCCGATGGGCAGTGTCATCAGTACGCCAAGCGCCAACGCGGCGATGAAGAACGCGACGATCAGCGGCACCTGCAGCGTGTGCAGGGCGAATGCACCGAGGACGATGGCAGCGATACCGACCAGTGCGTTGAAGATCTGCTGCCCCGGGAAGGTGTAGCGCTTGTCCATGCGGCCGTCGAGCTTGGCCCAGGCGATGATGGAGCCGGTGAGGGAGACCGCGCCGATCAGCGAGCCGATCACCGCCAGCGCCAGCGTCCAGACGTTGGGCGACTGGCCTTCGGCGGAGTACTTGAACAGTTCGACCGCACCGATGGCCGCAGCAGAACCGCCGCCCATGCCGTTGAACAGCGCGACCATCTGCGGCATGTCGGTCAGCGCGACCTTCTTGCCCCAGTACCAGTTGGCTCCGGTACCGATGACGATGCCGGCAACGATGAGGCCGATGTTGTGCAGCCCGGGCAGGAAGAAGGTAGCGATCGTGGCGATGAGCATGCCCACGCCGGCCCACTGGATACCGCTGCGCGCGGTTTTGGGTGAAGCCATGCGCTGCAGGCCGAGCAGGAAGAGCGTTGCGGCGACGAGATAGCTGGTTTTGACCAGCAGCGACAGCAGTTCGGGGGTGGTCATGCTCATGCCTTTTCTCCCTTGCCATCACTTCCGGGCTTCTTGGAAGACTTGAACATGTCGAGCATGCGTTCGGTCACCACGTAGCCGCCGGCAGCGTTGCCGGCGCCCAGCAGCACCGCCACGAAGCCGATGGCCTTTTCAAGGTTGGTTTCGGCGTGACCGAGAACCACCATGGCGCCGATCAGGACAATGCCGTGGATGAAGTTGCTGCCGGACATCAGGGGCGTGTGCAGGATCACCGGCACTCGCGAAATGATCACGTGCCCCGCGATCGCCGCGAGCATGAAGATGTATAGCGCCACAAAACCATCCGCCATCGCCGTTCTCCTTAGGGGTCTCCCGGCATCATAACCGCCATGTCGCGACAAACCAGCGGCAGGCACGCTCCGTTTGCAACACCGCGCCCCAGCCCTGCCCTGCCTGGCTCATCGGGCCTTGCGAGGCGGCATTACGGCAGGGTGTCGGCCACCGGAATTGCCCGCCCGCACCGCCAGGGGCCATCAGCGCTTAGAGGGCAGGCATGTCAACCGGATGGCGGCTCGGACGTTTCCATCTCCGCCAACCATCCACGTGTCCGCCGCCTGCCTTTCAAGGATCGACCATGACGCCCCTGCCACCCGTCCGGCGGCCCGCCTACCGTTCCGAGGGCCGCCAACGCGCCCACACCGGTCGTGAGCGTCGGGACTGCGGGCGCTGATTGGAGAATCCTGTGGCAGACGGCTGCCCCCCAGATGATCGTTCCCGTTCTAAGCTTGCGCGCGTGAGCTCTGATGACATCTTCATGCGCGTACCCTCGGCCGTCCCTTCCCCGGTGGCGGCCGAGGGGCTGTCCCTCGATGCGTTTCTCGAAGGCATTTCGGCGCGCGCATTCCGATTCGCCGAGCTCGGGCTGCGCCATCGCGACGATGCACTCGATGCTGTGCAAGACGCGATGATCCGGATGCTCGGCTATCGCGAGCGTCCTTCGGCGGAATGGACGCCGCTGTTCTGGAGCATCCTGCGCAGCCGGATCGTGGATATGCAGCGACGGAGCCTGTTCCGGATGCGCTGGATGGTCTCGGCGGTGTCGAAGTCGAACAGCGGCGACGACATCGACTGGACAGAACACGCGCCTGACGACACACCCGATCCGTCGCGTTCGCACGACAATCAGGAGGCGTATCAGGCGATGGCGACCGCTGTGCGCGCGCTGCCCGCGCGCCAACGCGAGGCCTTCACGCTGCGCGTACTCGAAGAGCTCGACGTAGCCACTACCGCAAACATCATGGGCTGCAGCGAGGGATCGGTGAAAACCCATCTCTCGCGGGCCAGAGACAATCTGCAGAAGCAACTGGAGGATTTCCGATGAATTCGGACCACCCGTCCCACACAAGCGACACACGAACGACGTTCGATGACGATGCGCGCCGCGCGCACGCCGCATCACTGGAACGGTTGTCGCCGCGCGTGCAGGCGCAGCTTGCGCAACGCCGCCGTGCCGCGTTGTCGCCAAATGCGCGACCGGCCGCTCCGCGCACTCGGCCAATGCTGGCACTGGGCACCACTGCCGTGCTGGCGCTCGCGATCGGACTGTTTGCGTTGCGCGACACCAGCGATGCCGACTCTGCACGGACATCGGATGCCGTCGCCGTGGTGGCCACACCGACAACGGATGACAATGCCATTGCGGACATCCCGCCCGCCGCCGTCGCGGCATCAACCGCGGACAGCACCATCGACAACCGGGCTCCTGCGCCGACGGACATGCCGTCCGCAGCATTACTTGCCGCTGAATTCGCCAACACAGACGACGCCATCGGTTTCGCCGCGCTCGACGAAAGCCCCGATTTCTATCTGTGGCTGGGCTCGGAAGAGGCCCAGGCCAAGGTCACGGAGGTGCTATGAACCGCATGAATCGACATGTTTCCCTGTTGTGCGCGGCGATGCTGGTAATCGCCTGCACCATGACCGCGCACGCGGGACCGCGCAGAGAACCCCCGCCCGTAGGCGCCCACACTCCTGCGACGACGTTGCCGAACTGGGAACAGCTTTCGCAGGCCCAGCGCGAAGCGATCCTGTCGGTGGTCCGTGAGCGTTGGAATGCCAACCCGGAACAGCGCGCCCGCATGCTGCAGAACGCCGAGCGTTGGCAGCGGATGACACCGGAACAACGCCGCAGCGCACAGCATGGGCAGCGCCGCTGGGAGCACATGTCTCCCGAGGAACGCAAAGCCGCGCGGGCCGCGTTCGAGCAGCATCTCGGATTGTCACCGCAACAGCGTGAATCAATGCGCGAGACACTGAAAGCGATGACGCCGGAACAGCGTCGCGAATGGATGCAGGCGCACCGTCGTCAGCAGGATCAGAAGCCGGGCCTCTGAAACGTCTCAGCCAATGCTCGGCCCGCGCGATGGCTCATCGAGATTCTGGCCGTGCTGTCTTGCAAGCTGCTGCTGTTGCGTCTGTTCAATCCGGCGAAAACTGTCTTCCATCGGCATGTTTGCGCCGCGATTCACGTCGAGACTGGTGTTGAAGATCGGTTCCTTGTCGCCATGCGGATGGAACGAAGCATAGACGCGGTCGCTGCCGTCTTCGCCGCGTCCCTGTACCGCGACCATTCTGTCGGTACGCTGCATCAGACCGTTTTCATTGATCTGCGCGGCCATTGCCATGCCAAAACTCTGCGCCTTCTCCTGGGGCAGCCCCAGTCGCTGCGCAAGCGATAGCCCTTGTTCGTAGTTGTCGCGTTCTTTCGGCGACAGGCGGTCGATCATGTGTTGCGGAGTCGTCACAGCAGCAACGCCGGGAGGCGCATCGTCCAGCGCCGTCTGCGGCCGGTATGGGAATTTCGTGCCTTCGGCGGGCTTCGGCACGTATTCACGGAAGTCCGGCAGCGCACCTGGGCCGAACAGCGGTGAATCGTATGGCTGTGGATCGGAGTTGTGCTTTTCCGGCTTCGGCGGCAGGCGCGATGTGCGTTCTTCTTTTTCACGCTCGGCGGGCTCACCGGGTTTCAGCGGGCCGCGAATATGGTCGACACCATCTTCGATCAATCCAACCGGCCCGCGAGCGCCCAAGGTGATACCCGTCCGCAATGCACGCACATCGTCCCGGTACTTGTCGATCATCGGGTCATAGCGTTGCGCAAGCTGGCGAGCATCGGGATCGGCGAGGATCGAACGATCCGGATGACCCTCGCCGTCTTTATTGGTGAAATTGTGCATCGAGTGCGAGCCCAGCGTTCTGCTCACAGCCATCAGCGGTGCGCGCTGATCCAATAGAACGCTGCGATTGTTGTCGTAACCGCTTTGCGTCAACACATCAACCTCTTTCTGCAGGGCATAGACCTGCACCTTGCCGTAATGCGGTGATGCAGCACTGACGGTATCGGCCGCCAGGACATGATTGAGCACCTTGTCTCCGCCTTCGGGAATACGCAGGCCAAGACTGGCCGCGCCATAGGCATTGAAGGTCTCGCCGCGCAGATCAAAACGATGGGCGGTGATCTGCGCCAAGGTGCCGCCGAGCGAGTGGCCGGTGACGGTGACTTCGGGAGTGTGCTGTCCTGGCTTTGCGCCAATACGTTCAGCTTGCTCAATGGCACGCTGCGTTAACGCGATCGCGTCATCTGCCTGTGGATTAACTCGACTCAGCACCATACTGCCATCGGCATAAGCGCCGTCGCGCACGAGCTGTTCGGTACCGCGATGCGCCACGACGATCTCACCGCTATCCGCACGCTGGTAGATGGTGCCCTGGTAGCCGTTTCGCGAATTATTGACGTGTTCGAGGATGTTGTAGGTGACGCCATTGATGACGTGCTCATCACGCTGTCCCGGCTGTCGCACACCGGGCGCATAGTCTTTGTAAGCATCACTCGCAAGATCAGCGTACTGCTGGTGGCTCGGCCTCATGGCAGTGAGTCTCTGCGAGCGACCGTAATCGAGAAAAATTCGTTTAGTTTTTCTGCGGGTACATTAGAAAGGTCTTTTTGACCTAGATCAGCAAAATCACTCATATCAATATCTGGGTAATATCCTCCCCAGAAATAGAGTTTTCTGGGCACGCTTGCGATGATCTCTTCCGCAGAAATCGCTGGCAAAAACCGGGTTTCCGCTTCTGCTCCAGTCGCTTTGAGGAGCGCGCTCGCCATGCTCAATTTCCAGTGGCACACCCCACGCCCGTAGTAGTCCTCGTCCACGATCAGGTCGGCGTAAACTGTGGCGACGTACTGACTGTCGCCCATCGGCTTCCATTCGATCGGCGGGTGCGTATCGATTCTTGAAATCGTTTCAGAAACCGGGTCGATGTATCCGCATTCGTCATGATTGATGACGTCGTACTGCGCCGAGCCTTCGACCAGGCGAAATGGTCCTGGGGCGTTTTCGATGGTCATCACGATCTGGTACGCCTGCCTGGGATTCTGGCGTTCCTTGATCTCGATCTTCGGCTTGGGCATGAACATGGCTCCGGGGTTATGGCAGGCGGACAACAGCAACACGAGCGCAGCGATGCACCACGGCGACTTGGTCATGGCGGGTCCTTGTAAAGCGATGAGATTGTGATCGGGCGCAGCATCGCATCCATGGTTGCGTCAGGCGCGAATCAGCCACGGTATGGATGAAAGTTTTTGTTGTCAATCGACGTCCGGCGCCATGACTGCCGCACGCCGGTTCGCGCACTGCGCAGCAGCGTTATGGGCAGCTGCGACCTTCCATCGTCAGGACTGCAGCGTATTGCGGTAGCGGCGCAATCTCGCCGGCCGCCGCCTGACGCTTCGCCTCTTCGAGGTAGATCCGTGGCTTGCCCTGGCCATCCAGCGGCAGCGACGCATTGCTTGCCGGTTTGCGCCACACCCGGATCACCGCCTGCTGCGTCGGGCAGGGGGCACTGGGAATGCGGATGAGGTCGTTGAGGATCCAGCCGTCGGCGACAGAGGGCGTCACCTTGGTCGGATCGACGAGACGCGCACGCGGCTGGCAGCGGCTACCGGTGCGCTTCGCGCCGTAGCGGTATGGCACCGCAGCGTCCGCAACGAAGCTGCCATGCAGATAGGCACAGGTTTCCGGAATGATGCGGATGGTGTGGGTCTGCCCCATCGCCTGTGGCGGAAAGGGCTCACGCCGGATTTCGGGCTGGGGATCGGCCGCCTGTGCCGATAACGCGCAGATCGGGAGCAACATCCACAAAAGCCATCGGCGCATATCGGAAGCATCCATAAAAAGAATGGTTGACGTCGACACGACGCACTGCGGGTAGCGGTCGGGCCGCTTGTCGCGGGCTGTTACCCTGACCCGTCGCGGCTGAACAACGACCACATACTCAGACCTCGCGCGACCCGGATGACGCCGGTCCGGATGGCACTGCCACCGCCCTCTCGCACCCTTTCGACTGCAACAGACCTCATGCCATGACGGCTTCGCAACGAAACCGACCCGCTATCTCAGGAGAACGCCGCATGTTCCACCCGATCCGCAACGTCTTTCTGATCGCAGCCTGTTCGCTGACTCTCGCCGCCTGCGGCAACGGCAGTCCGCTGAATGCTTCAACGGAATCCAATGGAGCGATGCCTGTCGCCGACGCCAGGACCGCAGCGAACAAGCCAGCACCGGCACAACCCGCCTGGCCAACATCCGACAAGGCGGTCACGCCACTGTTGCTCGGCAACACATTGCCTGATGTGCAACTGCAGACTATCGAGAATCAATCGACGAGCCTCAAGGACGCCGTGAACGGCAAACCCGCCGTGCTGGTGTTCTATCGTGGCGGCTGGTGTCCGTTCTGCAATCTGCAGCTCAGTGGCCTGCGCCTGATCCGCAAGGATCTGGATGCACTCGGCTACCAGATGATCGCGATCAGCCCGGACACGCCTGCAGAGCTGAAGAAGACGCTCGACAAGGACGCGCTGGATTACACCCTGCTTTCCGACAGCAGCACCGCAGCGATGCGCGCATTCGGTATCGGTTACGAAGTGAATTCCGAACTGCTGCAGACACTCGCTGGTCATGGCATCGACCTGGAAAAATCCTCCGGCGAGACGCATCACGTGCTGCCCGTCCCCAGCGTCTATCTGGTCGACAGCGACGGCGTACTGCAGTTTTCCTATGTCCATCCGGACTACAAAGTACGGCTGCCACAGGAGGTCATCCTGGCCGCCGCCCGTGCGATCGGCGAGCACAAGCACACGCTCAAACCGCAGTGATCCGCACACAGCGGACTGACGCTTCCGTGGTCCGTTTCTGCAGATGGAAGATGCTGCAACGCAGCATCTCCGCATGTTTGTTCCGCATTCCCCTCAGAAATGACAGGAGCGCCCTTTCACAGGTTCCAACAGAGGCGGAGCCTATGCCATAGTCGGCCGGCTGCATGCGGAAAAACCATGTGACTGCATCTTTTTTGTGCTGCCTTGTCACCACTTACGACGTCACCACTTACGACTCTGGGGAGGGTTTCATGCTCGAGCAATATGGACTGATGATCGCGCTGGTCTGCGCGGTCGTGGCGATTCTCTACGGCATCATTTCGGCCCGCTGGATCAATCGCCAACCTGCCGGCAACGCACGCATGCAGGAGATCGCAGGCGCCATCCAGGAAGGCGCGCGCGCCTATCTCAATCGTCAATACACCACCATCGGCATCGCCGGCGCGGTGCTGTTCGTGTTGATCGGCATCTTCCTCAACTGGCCGACTGCGATCGGCTTCCTGATCGGCGCGGTGCTCTCGGGCGCGGCCGGCTACATCGGCATGAATGTGTCGGTCCGCGCCAACGTGCGTACCGCCGAAGCGGCGCGCAGGGGCATCGGCCCGGCAATGGACGTGGCCTTCCGGGGCGGCGCGATCACCGGCATGCTCGTCGTCGGTCTGGGCCTGCTGGGCGTGGCCGGTTACTACGTCATCCTCGGCAAAATGGGGATCACCGGTGAGCCA
>JBGSID010000074.1:0-3038 GCA_041751895.1 Lysobacteraceae bacterium
CCGACCCCGCCGCCGACGGCATCCTCGTCACCGGCGGCACCGGCTTCACCGGGCGCGATTCCACGCCCGAGGCGCTACTTCCGCTGCTCGACAAACAGATGCCAGGCTTCGGCGAACTGTTTCGCGCGTTGAGCTACGAGGAGATCGGCACGTCGACGCTGCAGTCGCGCGCGTTCGCCGGCCTCGCCAACGCCACCTTCCTGTTCGCCCTCCCCGGCTCCACGTCGGCCTGCCGCACCGCCTGGGAGAAGATCGTCCGCGCCCAGCTCGATGCGCGCACCCGCCCCTGCAATCTTGCCACCCTGCGCCCACGGCTCAAGGAATAAGGAACATCGCCATGTCCATCGGTACGACACTGCGACTGCTGACCAAGGCCACCGGCCTGACCGTCACCGACCTCGCAACCGCCATTCCGCGCGCAGGCGTGAACACCATCAGCGCGTGGTTGAAAGACGAAAAAATGCCCGGCCGCGACCAGGTCGACGCCCTCGCGCGCACCTTCGGTGTGCCCGCCGGCGCACTGCTGTCTGAACTCGCCAGCACGCTTGATCCCGCACGCACCAAGGGCGAACACGAGTTGCTCGCGTCATATCGCATGCTCAACAACAAACAACAGGGCGCGCTGCTGGAAGTCGCACGCAGCATGGCGCTGGGCGCACGCGACGAGGACGTCCATGCACCCGCACGCAAGCGTGCGCCCGCGAAGAAAAGCAAACGCAAGGTGAAGGCATGAGCAAGCAGGACAAACTGAAACGCAAAGACTACGAAGCGCAGCTGGAACCGATGCAGCGCGAGTTGGCAGCCATGGCGCGCTGGGCCTTGCACACCGGTCAACGCATCGTGGTGGTGATCGAGGGCCGCGACACCGCAGGCAAGGGCGGCGTGATCGATGCGATCAGCGCGCATATCAACCCGCGACAGAGCCGCATCGTCGCGCTGCCGAAACCGAACGACCGCGAACGGACGCAATGGTATTTCCAGCGCTATGTCAGTCACCTGCCCGCCACCGGTGAAATGGTGCTGTTCGACCGCAGTTGGTACAACCGCGCCGGCGTCGAGAAAGTCATGGGCTTCGCCGATGCCTCACAGGTGCAATCTTTCCTGAAACAGGCACCCATCTTCGAAAAGATGCTCGTCGATGACGGGATCCTGCTGTTCAAATACTGGCTGTGCTGCGACCAGGAAGAACAGGAGAAACGGTTTGTCGAACGCCGGGAGGATCCGCTCAAGGGCTGGAAACTGTCGCCGATCGATCTCGAGGCGCGTACGAAATACGCCGACTACACCAAGGCGCGCGAAGCGATGCTCGAAGCAACGCATACGAAACACGCGCCATGGACGCTGATCGACTTCAACGACCAGAAACTTGGCCGCCTGACATTGATCCGCGACCTGCTCGATCGTCTACCGGATACCGACACTCCTCCGCATCCCGTGGAATTCCCGCCACTGGAAGGAAAGCTGCAGAAAGAAAAATATTCCGTGGTCAAGCCGATCAAGGCGTTTTGAAAGGCGTTTTGAAGGGCGTTTTGAAGGACGTTTTGATTTGCACTGCTGACAATCGCGTTGCAACACCTCCAGGGACCGATCCATTCAAAAGGGAATTCGCATGCCAGACAAGCAGCCACTCGACCTGATAGACGTCTTGCGCGCGGAACGCGCGGCACTGGCCGCCGCCGCGAATGCCGATGGATCGCATGCTGGAGGATCGGGAGCTGAAGGGCCGGATCCCGATGCGCCACTCAGCGCACTCTGCATCTCAGGCGGCGGCATCCGCAGCGCCACCTTCGGGCTGGGTGCGATCCAGGGACTCGCCGAGCACGGCCTGCTCGGGAAATTCGACTATCTTTCGACAGTCTCGGGCGGCGGCTACATCGGCAGCTGGCTCACGGCCTGGGTCAACCGGGCCAAAGGAATCGACCATGTCATTCCGCACATCCGCCGAGATGCGCCACAGGCGGAACCGGATGCGCCCGACCCCATCCAACATCTCCGAGACTACAACAGCTATCTCACCCCGAGATCGGGCGCGTTGTCGTCGGATCTGTGGACGGTCATCGCGACCGTCATCCGCAACATCCTGCTCAACTGGATCGTACTCATACCGCTGATGATGGCGGCCCTGATCGTGCCGCGCATCTATCTCTCGTTGCTGGCTTTTCCAGAACTGGTGTACGGCAACATCATCTTCGCAACGCATCCGCCCGACTACGGCGCACCTCAGCTCAATGCGATCGGCGAATCGCCGCTGGTCGAATATCTCTTGCCATTTCTGAGCTTGGCAATGTTTGCGGCTGCCTTGTTCAACACCTTGCGCTACCTGCCCGGCGTCGGCGGACGGGACCACACCACCCGCGACTATGCGCTGAAGATTCTCGCGCCGCTGATCGGTGCGGTTTTGACCTTCCTGTTGTTCGACTCGCTCTACTACTTGGGCGAAGACTACGTCACCCATACCAATCTCTTGTCGGTGGTGATCTGGACGACCGCGCCATGTGTCGCGGCATGGTTGGCCTACCTGCTGTTCCATCGCCGCCCGCTCACGGAAAAAGCACGTCTGTTGTTCGGCCCACTCTCGTTGGCGGTGGCGGTGATGGCCGCCGGCATCGGCGTCGCCACCTGGGCGACCACCAATTACCTGTTGTGGAGCCCCGACCCGCATCACGCGCCATCATGGGCGGAGTATGTGACTCTCGGCCCACCCACGATCCTGCTCGGCTACTGTGTCGGCAACGTGCTGTTCGTCGGCCTGTCCAGCGCGTTCCTGGAGGATGAGGATCGGGAGTGGATGTCGCGATCGCTCGCAGGCGTCCTGTTGTTCTGCATCATCTGGGCTGGCGTTTGCGCGATGGTACTGGTCTTGCCGAAGTGGGCGCTGGACTGGCAGGCATGGGCACACAGCGTATTGGCCGGTGCCACCGCACTGACGGCCTGGCTCAGTACCTTCAGCGGCTCCGCCACAACCAATGCCAATCCGGGCGCGGCCGGGCCCGGCACACGCGCCCGCTTGTTGTCGCTCGCCGCGACGGCCGCGCCGC
>JBGSID010000075.1:0-28606 GCA_041751895.1 Lysobacteraceae bacterium
GCGGCGCGCAGCCAGCCGACGCGGTCGGTACGGTGGGTTTCGACATGCCAGCGGCGCATCGCGTTCTCCTGTTGACGAGTCAGTGCCTATTCTCGCAGCTGAAGCCACCGGGAAGGGTGTCTGTCGAGCGGGTTCGCCACGAAATCGACGACCTGCGGCGATACCAGATGCTTCGATGTGTAGAAATACAGTGGAATCAAGGCATGCGCATGCAATAACCGGGTTTCGGCGGCACGCAGCCACGCATTTCGCGCCGCTTCGCTGCGCGCCGCGTCCGCATTCGAGAACAGTTCGCGATACCGCGCATCGTCGTAGCCGGGCCAGTTCAAGACACCCTCGTCGGCGAAGGCCGACAGAAAGTTGCGCGCATCAGCGACATCGCCGATCCAGCCACCACGAAAGACCTGGGTAATCGCGCGCTGCTTGCGGTTCTGCACGAAGACTTTCCACTCCTCATTGCGCAGCCTCACGCGCACACCGAGCGTGTCGCGCCACATCGACGCCACCGCCAACGTGAGCCGTCGATGTGGCGTCGAGGTGTTGTAGCGCAGTTCGATCGTCAACGGATGCTGTTCGGAATAACCCGCGGCGAGATACAACCTCTTCGCCCGTGCCTCGCGACGCGCCTGATCCCAATCGGCCCAATGGATTTTCGCGGCCTCGTAACCGGGTATTCCCGGCGGCACGATGCCGTAGGCCGGTGTTTCGCCGAAACCGGTGATGTATCGGGTGAGTTTGTCGCGATCCACCGCCAGCGACAGTGCTTCACGCAAACCAGGCTCATCCTTGAACGGCGGCCGGGTGATGTTCAAGCCAAGCCAGAACGCACCGATGTACGGCGAAATCCGCAGCTGCGCACCGAAGCGTTTGCGCAGCGCCGGCAACGGCTGCGGCGGGATGGTTTCGGTGATGTGCAGGTCGCCTGCGGCGAAACGTTGCAGCTCTGCGGCGGCATCCTCGGTCACCTGATAGCGTACGCGCGGAATGCGTACGCTCGCCGCTGCGTGAAAACGTGGGTTTTTCTCGACGGTGAGATTCGCCTGCGGGGTCCACGCGACAAGTCGATACGCGCCATTGCTCACCAACCGCCCGGGCCGCGTGTGTTGATTGCCGTATTCCGCCACCGCAGGCAGGTAGATCGGAAACGCGATCGGCAGGGTCAACAATGCCGGCAGGAACACCTGCCGGGTGACGTGGATCCGTACCGTACGAGCATCGGGCGCATCGATGCCGAGCGTCGACGGCGGCGATCGGCCGGACTGCACCGCCGTGGCGTTGCGCACGGCGTCGAACTGTTCGGCGAATGGCGCTGCCGTGTCGGGTGTGAACGCGCGACGGAAGCTGTCGACGATGGCCTGTGCCGTCAGTGGCTCGCCATTGCTCCAACGCAGCCCGTCGCGCAGATGGAAGGTCCACACACGGCCATCGGCGGACAGTTCCCAGCGCTCGGCCATGCCGGGGATCAGACGCCCGGCAGCATCCTCGGTGACCAGGCCTTCATACAGATCACGCAACACATTGCCGCAGGCCACTTCCTGGCAGCGATGGGCATCGAGCGTGGCCGGCTCCGGCCCGTTGCCGCGCTCCAGCTGCTGCAACGACCGGGCCTGCCCCAGCGCATGCGTGGAACACAGACAGAGCAGGAGGACAACGATACGGAGCATCATGGCGGCTATAGTGCGCAGCTTGCGATGTTAGGGCATGCCCCCCATCTCGCCTATCGCCCTGGTCTGGCGTGACACCTCCTCGCCTCGGCCCCTCATTTCGATCCATATCCCCTCGCGGAATCCCCCATGTCCAGTCCCAGCCATGTCGCCGATACGCCCATCACCCATCGCGACCAGCTTGTAGAGGTGCTCGCCTCCGGTGAGAAACCGAAGTCCGACTGGCGCATCGGCACAGAGCACGAGAAGTTCGGATTCCGCCTCGACGACCTCCGCGCGCCGACGTTCGAGGGCGAACGCGGCATCGAAGCCCTGCTCACCGGCCTCACCCGCTTCGGTTGGGAAGCCGTGCAGGAGCATGGCCACACCATCGCCCTGTTGCAGGATGGCGCATCGGTCACGCTGGAGCCTGCCGGCCAACTCGAACTCTCCGGGGCACCGCTGGAAACGGTCCACCAGACCTGTGCCGAAGTCGGCAGCCATCTCAGGGACGTGAAGACCGTAGCCGACGAACTCGGACTCGGTTTCCTAGGCATGGGTTTCCAGCCGAAGTGGCGTCGCGATGAGATGCCTTGGATGCCGAAAGGCCGCTACAGGATCATGCGCGAGTACATGCCGAAGGTCGGCAGTCTCGGCCTCGACATGATGACCCGTACCTGCACGGTGCAAGTCAATCTGGATTACAGCAGCGAAGCGGACATGGTGAAGAAATTCCGCGTGTCGCTGGCGCTGCAGCCCATCGCCACCGCGCTGTTCGCCGATTCGCCGTTTACCGAAGGCAAGCCGAACGGCTTCCTCAGCTATCGCTCGCACATCTGGACCGATACCGACGCCGATCGCACCGGCATGCTCGACTTCGTGTTCGAAGACGGCTTCGGCTACGAACGCTATGTCGATTATCTGCTCGATGTCCCGATGTATTTCTCGTATCGCGACGGCGAATACGTCGACGCCAGCGGCCAGAGTTTCCGCGACTTCATGGCCGGCAAGCTGCCGGCGCTGCCGGGTGTGCTGCCGAACCTGCGCGACTGGTCGGATCACATGACCACCGCATTCCCCGAAGTCCGGCTGAAGAAATTCCTCGAAATGCGCGGCGCGGACAGCGGCCCGTGGAACCGGATCTGCGCGCTGCCTGCCTTCTGGGTCGGCCTGCTCTACGACGATGCCGCACTCGACGCCGCCTGGGATCTGGTCAAGGATTTCAGCATGGCCGAACGCAATGCGCTACGTGATGGCGTGCCGAAGCTGGCGCTCAAGGTGCCCTTCAGGAATGGAACGCTGCTCGACCTCGCCCGCGAAGCGGTGAAGATTTCCGCCGCTGGCCTGCGCCGCCGTGCGGCGCTCAACAGCGACGGCATCGACGAAAGCCGCTTCCTGGACATACTGGTCGACATCGTGGAGAGCGGCGAAACCGCTGCTGAGCGCAAACTGGCGCTGTATCACGGTGCATGGCAGGGCAACATCGACCACGTGTTCCGCGATTTCGCGTACTGAGTCATCCCTCAGGGCCTTCGGCCACCCTCTCCCCGCATGCGACGAGAGGGAATAGCGAACCTGGGTGAGGTGCCGCATTTGCAGTTGTCCTTTACGGACACTGCAATCGTCTCCACTCCGCCACACGCCATGCATTGTGTAGGCTTGAAGCTTCCACAGCAGCGGTGAACCCACGATGCGCGTACGCGACACCCTCGAATTCGCTGAAACCGACACACTGCTGCGCGATGACGTCCGCCGCCTCGGCACGATGGTCGGCGACATGCTGCACGAACAGGTGTCGGCTGAACTGCTGAATCAGGTTGAATCCGTCCGTCGCGCCGCGATCGCGCGCCGCGAACAGGACGAACCCATCGACGATCTCGCCGAACGGCTCGCCGCAGTACCGCTGGAAGACGCCGACGCGCTCGTCCGCGCTTTTGCGGCCTATTTCGGCGTGGTCAATCTGGCCGAACGCACGCACCGCATCCGCCGTCGTCGCGATTACCAGCGCACGACCGACGACCCGCAGCCCGGTGGCCTCACTGCCGTACTGCGGGCATTGCGCGACGACGGCGTGACACTCGACGACCTGCAGGCACTGTTGCCGCGACTGCGGATCGAGCCGGTGTTCACCGCGCATCCGACCGAAGCCGTGAGACGCGCGCTGTTGTTGAAAGAACGCACCATCGTCGAACGCCTCATCGCGGACATCGACCGTCAGCGCACGCCCGCAGAACGCAGCGCGGACACCGCACGCATCCGTCAGGCACTCACGGCCACCTGGCAAACCAGCGAAGCCCCTCCGCACAAGCCGACCGTAGCCGACGAGGTGGAACACATCGGTTTCTATCTCAGCAACGTGCTCTACCGCGCGCTGCCGGTGTACTACGAAGCCTTCGCTTGCGCCATTGAAGACGTGTATGGCGATGCGACTGCTGGCCATCCCGTTACGCTGCCACCGGTACTGCGCTTCGGCACCTGGGTCGGCGGCGACATGGACGGCAATCCGAATGTCGGTGCCGACACGATCCGCTCCGCGCTGGGTGCGCAACGCACACAGGTCCTCACGGACTATCGTGCCGATCTTCGCGTGCTGGGCGAAATCCTCACCCAGAGCCGCGTCCGGGTAAGCGTGGATGATGCGATCGAAGCCCGCATCGTGGAATACACCGCACTGCTGCCCGCATCCGCGGAAAAAATCAGCCCGCGCCTGCGAGACATGCCGTACAGGCAGTTGCTCGACCTCATGCGCGCGCGCTTGGCCGCGACACTGAACGGCGACGACGCCGGCTATGCGAACGCCGACGCCTTCATCGCCGACCTGCAGTCCATCGACGCCAGTCTGGTGCGCCATCGCGGTGAGCATGCGGGCCGTTTCGCGCTGCAGCGTGTGCTGTGGCGTGCGCGCACCTTCGGCTTTCATCTGGCCAGCCTCGATCTGCGTCAGGATTCGGCCGTCCACGACGCGGCCGTCTCCGCGTTGCTCGGCAATCCCGACTGGAGCGCGGGCACACCGGCCGAACGCATCCCGTCGCTGCACGCCATGATCGACGGCAGCGCCCGCATCGAAGCCGATGCCGCAGCGGCACAATCAACGCTTGATGTCATGCGCACCGTGCGCGAGTCCCGCGAGAATTTCGGCGAGCACGCGTTCGGCCCTTACATCATCAGCATGAGCCGCAGTGCCGCCGACGCGCTCGCGGTGCTGGCGTTGGCCCGCGTCGCGGACTGTGTCGAGGACGGCGAAGTCCCGCTGGATATCGCGCCCCTGTTCGAGACCATCGACGACCTGCGCGCCGCGCCGGACGTGATGCGCGCCCTGTTCGATGACCCGATCTACCGCCGGCATCTGCAGACGCGCGGCAACCGCCAGACCGTCATGCTCGGCTACTCGGACAGCGCAAAAGACGGCGGGATCCTCGCGTCGCGCTGGTCCCTGCAACGCACCCAGGCCGACTTGCTGGAACTCTCACAGCAGGCAGGCGTGCATATCGTGTTCTTCCATGGACGCGGTGGCTCGGTCAGTCGCGGCGGCGGCAAGACCGAGCGCGCGATCATCGCCGCACCGCGCGGCACCGTCGACGGCGTGCTGCGCGTCACCGAGCAGGGCGAAGTCATCCATCGCAAATACGGCATCCGCTCACTCGCACTGCGCAATCTCGAACAGGCGACGGCCGCCGTCCTGCGCGCGAGCCTGCGCCCGCGCCCACCAGAACCACGTGAAGCACAGTGGCGCACGATTGCCGCAGACCTGACCCAGGCATCACGCGCGCACTATCGCGCGCTGGTGCACGAGCATCCCGAGTTCACCCCGTATTTCCGCACGGCAACACCGATCGATGTCATTGAAAGCCTGCGCCTCGGCTCACGCCCATCGCGTCGACGCGAAGGCGGCATCGAATCGCTGCGCGCGATTCCATGGGTATTCGCCTGGTCGCAGAACCGCTCCGGCCTGACCGGCTGGTACGGCGTCGGCACCGCCCTCATCCACGGCATCGCCACGCATGGTCACGACACGATGGCGGCAATGGCGCGCGACTGGCCGTTCTTCGCCGCAATGCTCGACGACATCGAAATGCTGCTGGCGAAATCCGACCTCGCCATCTTCGAGCGCTACTCGCGGCTTTCAGGCCCATTGCACGACACGTTCTTCCCCGGCATCGCTGCGGAATTCGAACGCACCATAGACACCATCCTCCGCCTGCGCGAACGCAGCCAACTGCTGCAGGACGACTACCGCCTGCGACTATCGATCCGCCTGCGCAATCCTTACGTCGATCCGATCAGCCTGCTGCAGGTCGAACTGCTGCAACGCTGGCGCGATGCAGGCCGTGAGGATGATGCGCTGCTGCAAGCGCTGGTGGCCACGGTCAACGGCATCGCTGCTGGCATCCAGAATACCGGGTGATGTTTTTTGTAAAAGCGACGGCCTTCAACAGTCGGATGTTGGCCAAGTCACGACACAGGCAACTGAAAAAAAAGACGGCGCGACACTGGATTAGTGGATGCGTAGCCAGGGTGAGCGCAACGCGCGCACTTGGGGCAAAGTTAGGTATTCCCTCTACGAAGCTTCCCTGAATGCGTCCTTTGATCTTACTTGGGCTATGTCACTACACTCCCGCCAAGACACTATTTACTACCATCACCCTTCGTTCTAATAGATTTTCGAGCAGCGCGAGCAGCTTTTATGGCCCCATCAGATAGCTTTAAAACATCTTCTTTTGGCGCATGATGAAGCGGAATTCCGTAATGGACAATATCCAAATCTATACCTGTAGAGTTACTTTTAGCAGTAGTTGTAAACGATAGTGCGTGTCGACCGTCTTTTGCACCACTCTCAGGAGATTGAACCTCCAAAGCCGCGCGCCAGCCAGACAAAATTCGATCCGCTGAATCATGCTGGCAATATAGAAGCATGCCCCCGCAGTTCTGATTTTCTATGCCTGTTGAATATCGAGAAATGAGTTGCTGATAACCATGGTAAATTTTACTTACGTCAGATGCTATTTTTGCTTCCCCAAGCCATCTGTACGTGTCGAATTCTATAGAGACATCAGCATTTCCATTAACTACTTTTGCGCTAACCGTCATATTTAAACTGCTCAAGGCAATTTGAATAACCGCCGTCAAAGCATCTTCATCCAAATCATTAAAATCGTTACGCCGACCTGCCATCTGCGTCAGCAGGTAGTAGATAGCGTCTTCCACAAGCGTGACCCACTCTTTATACCCGGGTCGCTTTACGGCCCAGAGCATTAGTGAAAACTGTAAGCGACCAACCTCTGTCTTCTCTGCTTGCGTTCTAAGCGCATCAATCGTCAGATTCATTTTCCCCCTCATAGATATTCAACTGAAAGTAAGGGGCGATATATTTTTCGAAATCGACCAATTCAGCACCACTTTCAGGATCAACCAGATATCCCGTCTTGTAGGCCATTGCAACTTCTTCATCAGCAATTAGAGCCCCAGAAGAATTGTGGTGACTGGGGTCAAAGTATAGAAAATGGACGTCAAGAATCTTAGCTCCAGGGCGCGTTGTTAACACATGTATTGACTGATGCAATAAAGGGTCAACAGGAGAAACTTCAACTAAGTTTGACAATGACTTGAATGAAAGCATGCTTGAGTCGCGCTGGCTCAGGCTTGATAATTTTTTGAATAGACGCAAGCACATTTCCCGAAGCGGAGTGTCGGGAATTTTTTGCATTTCAACCATTGCATGGTTCAGAGAGTTCATTTCCAGCGCATATGCGGAGATACTTTGGAGACTATAAAATTCAAGTCTCCCGTAGTGAGACAGTCCCGGGCAACGCAATGATTTATCGCAGGCATTGCCTTGATAAGGTCGGCTGCCCGTCCAGGCACTAACAATTCTGGCTCTGCAAACAAACCGTCACTGTGCTTTAGAGTCCACTGCATAGCAACCTTAAAAAGCTCAAGCTGCTTACCAGATGACTTTACCGCCGCAGCACCAGCCGCGTCATAAACAGCCTTCCTTAAGCACTCTGAACTCCTTCTGCGAGCCTTATGATGGTTTACGGATTGCCCACCAGCCGAGAAACCATAATCAACAAGTTTTCCATCTGGAGAAGAGTACAACCCATCCACAGCGTGCCAAAGATTGGCATATGTCAGAGAACGCCCTAGCTGCTGCCTAACAACCTTGTCCAAATATGCCAAACCAGCAGTCGCATAGTGGTTTGAAACTTGAGCAGGAAAATCAATCAAAAAAACCGCAAAATCTTCGTTGTCAGGCAACCAAACCGCATCATATGCCTGAAGAAAAAAGCGCTTGTACCCCACAACTCGTTCAAAACCATCCGCAACACCCGCCTTCAAGCTATCTGAACTCAATGACACAGATTTAACGTATGAACGAACAGATGTGAAAATTGCAGCAATACCATCGTCAAGATTAACGAATCCAACAGAAGTTGGATCCTGAATTTTCAACGGTATGATTACGCTTTCAGGCGCAATACCTGGGAATACATCAGACAGATCGTTTTTATACCTGCGCTTTCCACTAATCCATTTTTCTAATGTAGAACGATCGCGACCATCTAATCTTACGAACCTTAGTAGCTTTTCACCTGCCACTACATGCTCTTCAAGCCCTCTGACAAGCTTGTCGATATTTGATTTATCTACGTTAGTCTCGCTCAATATCGCTTTGACTGTGCTTGGGAATCCGCGGGACGGATCAAAACCAGCGCGAATCAAAATGTTCCTTGCAACACCTTGCCATGGCGCACGCCCTAATCCATGCAAGAGATCTGACAGATCCATCTCCCCTCCGTACTGTCCGTTTAGTTGTCAGCTGATAGTAGCCCGTGATTTCAAAGAAATCCCACAATTTGACCGAAGCGGCGCTAAATATCTCCCTCCCATTTGGTTTCGCGTCGACGGCATGTCCTGCAGCCTGACAGCAAGGCGTCGCGGCTGCCGCCACCCCACAGTGGCTTACGGCCAACACCCCGGCAGTCCATCGCGGCTTGCGCCGCTCCTACAGGCGCTGTGGTCGCGCGGCTGGACATTGGCGCCCTACGTCTTATACTCCCCCCCACTACCGAATCCTGCCGCCATGCCCCACTCCCCCGCCGAGAAAAAGAAGGCACTCACCCGCCTGCGCCGGATCCAGGGGCAGACGGAAGCGCTCGCACGCGCACTGGAGGCCGGCTCGGACTGCGGCGCCGTGCTGCAGCAGCTCGCGGCGATCCGCGGGGCGGTCAACGGCTTGATGGCTGAGGTGCTGGAAAGCCACCTTCGCGAGGAATTCGGTGAACTCGCGGCCATGGACGCCGCCAAAGAACAAAGCGTCCAGCAGGCGATCGCGCTGGTGCGTTCTTATCTCAAATAACGTCTTCGTCCCACTTATTTTTCTCGGAGTCTTGCAATGAAATCACGTGCCGCCGTCGCCTTCGGACCCGGTCAACCGCTCCAGATCGTCGAAATTGATGTCGCGCCGCCACGCGCGGGCGAGGTGCTGGTGAAGATCAGCCACACCGGCGTCTGCCATACCGATGCGTTCACGCTCAGCGGCGATGACCCGGAAGGCATTTTTCCGTCCGTGCTTGGCCATGAAGGCGCTGGCGTGGTGGTGGAAATCGGCGAAGGCGTGACGTCGTTGAAACCGGGTGACCACGTGATTCCGCTGTATACCGCCGAATGTCGCGAGTGCAAATTCTGCAAATCAGGCAAAACCAATCTGTGCCAGAAAGTGCGTGCAACGCAGGGCAAGGGCCTGATGCCGGACGGCACGACGCGGTTCTCGTACAACGGCGAGCCGATCTTCCATTACATGGGCTGCAGCACCTTCAGTGAATACACGGTCGTCAACGAAATCTCATTGGCGAAGATCAACCCCGAAGCGGACCACGAGAAAGTGTGTCTACTCGGCTGCGGCGTGACCACCGGCATCGGCGCGGTGCACAACACCGCGAAGGTGAAAGAAGGCGACAACGTCGCGGTGTTTGGCCTCGGCGGAATTGGTCTTGCCGTGATCCAGGGCGCACGCCAGGCGAAAGCCGGTCGCATCATCGGCGTCGACACCAATCCCGGCAAGTTTGAACTTGCAAAAGCCATGGGCGCGACCGAGTGCGTGAATCCGAAAGATCACGACAAACCCATCCAGGACGTGATCGTGGAGATGACCGACGGCGGCGTGGAATTCAGCTTCGAATGCATCGGCAACGTGCATGTGATGCGCGCGGCGCTCGAGTGCTGCCACAAGGGCTGGGGCGAGAGCGTCATCATCGGCGTGGCCGGCGCGGGACAGGAAATCAGCACGCGCCCATTCCAACTCGTCACTGGCCGCGTCTGGCGCGGTTCTGCGTTCGGTGGTGTCAAGGGGAGAACGCAATTGCCGGGGATGGTCGAACAGGCGATGCGCGGCGAGATCGATCTGGATCCGTTCGTGACCCACACCCTGCCGCTGGAACAGATCAACGAAGCCTTCGATCTGATGCATGAAGGCAAATCGATCCGTACCGTCATTCATTACTGAACATCCACCACTGACCGGGCATTGCATTTGGAACGTATCGAACATCACGCCAGTTACGGCGGTTGGCAGGACGTCTACCGACATCATTCCGAGGCACTCGACTGCACGATGCAGTTCGCGGTGTACCTGCCACCACAGGCCGAAAGTCGTGCTTGCCCGGTGCTCTACTGGCTATCCGGCCTGACCTGCACCGAGCAGAACTTCATCACCAAGGCGACTGCACAACGTTATGCAGCCGAGCACGGGGTGATCGTGGTGGCGCCGGACACCAGCCCGCGCGGCGACGACGTTGCCGATGCGGATGGCTACGATCTCGGCAAAGGCGCGGGCTTTTATGTCGATGCGACCGAGACACCATGGTCGCGGCATTACCGCATGCAGGACTATGTGTCGCGCGAATTGCCGGCGTTGATCGAAGGGAATTTCAACGCCAGCCATGCGCGCGCGATCAGCGGCCACTCGATGGGCGGGCATGGCGCGCTGATCACTGCGCTACGCAATCCCGGGCGCTACAGCAGCGTCTCCGCGTTTTCGCCGATCGTCGCCCCGTCGCAGGTGCCGTGGGGGCAGAAAGCGTTCGCTGCGTATCTGGGCGAAGATCGCGAGACATGGAAAGCCTGGGATGCCTGCGAACTGATCGCGAACGCCAGCGAGCGCCTGCCGCTGCTCGTCGATCAGGGCGGCGGCGATGAGTTCCTGACGACGCAGTTGCAGCCGGAAAGACTGCAGAGCGCCTGCGATTCGGCGGGACATCCGCTGGAACTCCGCATCCGCAAGGGTTACGACCACAGCTATTACTTCATCGCCAGTTTCATCGGCGAACACTTCATCTTCCATATGCGGCAGTTGAACGTCGCGCGATGAACGCCGGATAGCAGTATCGCTCCAGGTCAACCAGAATCGTTTGTAGGAGCGACGCAAGTCGCGACAGGTAGCGAAGGATGCATCCAAGACCTGTCGCGGCTGAAGCCGCTCCTACATCACGAAATCGGTATAGGCGAAGCGATCGTCGCGCAGTACCACGTCACCTTTCGATACCGACAACGGCACCGAAAACATCGGGCCATCGTAGACAAGGGTGTGGAATTCGCCATTCTCGCCACAGGGGTCGCAACCGGGCGGCAGGTCGCGCAACAACGCTGCGTCGAATGCGCGCCCGCTGAAATCCGCATCAAGCTGTTCGGTATCCACGCAGACCAGCTGTGCACGCAACCCACCGGCAATCATGTCCCGCGCCAGTCTGGCGGTATATCCCTCATCCGCATCGAAGATCGGAAAATGCGGCACCCAGTCGATTTCTGCGCACAGGGTTTCCCGATACGCGCGGATATCCTGCAGAAAAAGATCGCCGAAGGCGATGTCGCGCAATCCGGGCCAGCGGGCACGAGCGCGTACGAGTGCATCCGCGAATGTCGAGCGGTAAATGTCGTTGCTCGCACGTTGCGGAATCCAGGCTTCGATCACCGGCAATCCACAGGCTTCGGCCTGCGCATGGAGGATGTCGCGGCGAATGCCCTGCATCGAAATGCGGTCGTAACCCTCTGTCAGGGTCGTGACCAGTCCGACGACTTCCACATCATCCTGACCAACTGCCGCCTGACCAACAGCCGCCTGACCCACTGCCGCTTGACCGACTGCCGCCGGCCCGGCTGCCACCCGCTGGCGCAGCGTGTGCAACGCCCATGCCGCATCCTTACCGCCGCTCCAGGACAGCAACAGCGGCAAGCTCATACCGCGCTGACGTCACGCAGCTGCCAGTCGCTGCCCGCAAGCAGACGCAATCGGTGTTTGAGGATCACACCGGGAATCGAGGTGACGGCAACGAGATCGATCTTGAGATCGTTCTGCTCGCCGTGGACGGTCGCGGCCGGGTCGGTCACGCCGAATGCGGGATCAACCGCATCCGGATCATCTTGGCTCATGCGCCAGCGCTGGAACAGCGCGTCTTCACGCAGTGCCGCCTGCAGTTCTTCGGCAAGCCCATCCGCACCCCGCGAACGGAAAGCGAATGCACCCACCGCTTCCAAGGCGCCGGAATCGGGAATACTCAGGTAATAACGTACGGCCATGTGCTGATCCACCTGTATTCGAGGAGGATCAGCATAACGCAGCGACATCGGATGATGCCGGCGATGGGCGGAGAGGTCACTCCTTGAATTCGTGCGGCTCGGACGCGAAGCCCATGACGATCGAGCCCTTGCCGACATTCACCATGCCAGTGAGACTCATCACGCTCTCGAAGACTTCCACGCGATGCTCGCGACACACATCGATCAGCGTGGTGTAGCCGGGAAGCAGGCGCATTTCCTCCAAATCACCGCCGTAGCCCAGGCAGATGGTCGGTGTCATCAGACCGGCGCGCACGCGCTCCGCTCCGAAGGTGAACAACCTGCGCACGGCAGTATCCCAACCCCGGATCTTCGCCACGGGCTTGGTATCGCCCCGGTTGCAGTACAGCATCGGCTTGATGTCGAGCGCACTGCCCAGCGTCGCACTGAACAGGCTGACGCTCTTGTCGCCTTTGGCCTTGGTACGCGAGCGCAGATACATGAGGTCGCGCGGCACCATATAGGCGTGAGTATTGATTGCGAGATTTTCGAGTCGCGCACGGATCTTGGCCACACCATCGCCGGCTTTGATCATGCGAACCGCTTCGACCGCAGTCACGCCCTGACCCGCGAACAACGATTGGGTATCAATGACGCGCAGCGCGAACGGCGATGTGTGGCCGGCGGCGGTGCGTATCGGTCGATAGTCGTTGAGGATCATGAAGCTCGCCTGCATGGCGTTGTCGTGGATCGGACTCCGGGTACTGGTGATGGTGAGACAGAAGACGTGGTCGTAATCGATCACCAGCCGCTGCAGGAACAGATCGTGGATCTGGTTCACCGTGAAGGGCATGGTCTCCGCCTCGGCGCCGCGCTCGGCGACGTGCGAGTGGAGAAATTCCAACGTCGCTTCTTCATTGCGGTGATCGGCGAGCACCGCTTCCCCGATCTTGACCGTGATCGGGAGTATTTCGATGTGATTCCGTTCGATGAAGCTCCCTGGCAGATCGCATGCCGAATCGACAACGAGACCTATACGCATGGTGATGGCTTCCGAAGGGGCGCGTGATGACGACATCCTTCTCTATGGAACGCAGCACCAGTCCTCGTGTGCGCGGCCGCCCCTGTTCAGCTACGCTGCACGCCAACCGGCAACTTCACAATCCGGCGCATTTCGTCCTCATCCAGCAAGGCCGGATTGCGCAACATCTCAACAGCAAACTCGTGTGCATCATTCCCCCAAAACAGCGAATTGCCAAGTGCTAGCGTCGGCACGCCAAAGACCTCCGCTGTCAATGCCAACTCCGTACTTGTCCGCAGGGTCTCTTTGACCTCTGGTGCGGCAGCGGCATCAGGTGCCAAACCCAGCGTTTTTCGCACGGAATCCAGTGCTTCCGCACTGTCTGCAGCCTGGCCTTTCACCCAGATCCAATCGAAGATCGCGTCGATCGACGCCGGTGTCGCGCCTGCTGCAATGCACAACCGAAGTGCGGGAAGTGGATTGAATGGATGCCTCGGCGGAAACCGCAGCGGCACACCGGCCTGCCTCGCCTGCCACAGCGCATGGCGGTACGTGAACTCGCGCTTGCTCGGGATTTCGGCCGGCCCTTTTTGACCGCGCGTGTCGAGCACGGCCGCCAGCAGGATCGGCACCGGCACGATGCCGAATTCAGGCATCAGCGCCCGTACTTTCGGCCACTGCAGATAGGCGAAGGGAGAAATGAAATCGAAATACCAGCGGTTGTCAGTCATTGCGAACTCGGTTGAAGGAAAAGGTGTATCAGCAGCCGACCGAGCTGTATTCGGCAACCGCATGCAGCAGTTCATCGCTTTCTGCTGCGCCGGACAGGAACAACGTCGGCTGCGAGACGTTGTAATGATTGCTGGTGTCGAAGATCAGATCGAGCTCGCCGTCGCGATCAAGATCGCCTGCGAATATCAACGACGGTGACGCATCGTCGCCGAGCATCACCGGGCTGCCGGGCGCGTTGTGCTGACGACTGCCATCCATTTCGATCACCGTCTGCCGTCGATCACCAAGGCTCAATTCGATGCGGCAGCGGTACGCCGAGACATCGGCGGTCGTGTCGGGATTCCCGGTGGTTTCGCACCGGGTCTCCAGTCGATAGCGGCGACCTTCGAATTGCAGGGTCTGCCCGCGCCCGCCATCGCTGTCATCGTCAACACGCGCCTGCGGCACCGGGCCGGGTCGCAGCAGGGGGCCTCGAATGAAGGCGACGACCTCCGCCTTGCCGTCGACCGATTGCCCGCTGCCAGGCGAGACCGACTGCCCGGTGGCTTCGCCAGGGCCGTCGAGCATCTCGTCGACAATCGTTTTCACCTGCAGTCGCGTCTGTGTGAGACGCGACTGTCCGTCGCCCGCCGTGAGCGCGAGCCATCGTTCGCCCTGTCGTGCCACGGCCTCACCGCTGTGGAATGTACCCGGCGGCTGGATGGCATGCGTACCCGTCGTGGCGAGCAGCAACAGCAACGGCATCATGCGCGTGGTCTCCGCATCATCAGTGATCGCCCGCAGGATACGCGCGCGGCAGTTCACCGGCAGCGCGCATGTAGCGGTCGCGCAACTCGGTCTGGCGGCTGCGCATCGGAATCGCACGGCCATCGAACCAGACCTGGCTGGCGACAGTGCTCACATCGAGCGGATCGCCGGTCCACAGCACCAGATCGGCGCGCTTGCCGACCGCAATGGTGCCCAGCCGGTCTCCGACGCCGAACGCCTCGGCCGGCACCCGGGTCAGGCCGGCAAGGCCGTCTTCCCAGGCCAGCCCATTGGCGACAGCATTGCCGGCGCTCTGGCGGATCTTGCGTGCGTTGTGCGAGGGGTCCTTCGACTGGATGAAGCCGACATCGACGCCTGCGGCACGCAGCCGCGCGGCATTGTCGAGGCTGGCGCCGAGCTGGTCGAAATCTTCGGGCAGATCGGCCAGCGGATCGACGAAGACCGGCACCTTGGCAGCGGCGAGCTGCGGCGCCACCATCCACGCCTCGGCGCCTCCCACGATCGCGATACGCACGCCGTGACGCTGCGACCAGCGCAACAGCTGGCGAATATCGGCGGCGCGATGGATGCCCACCGCCACCGGGCCACCGCCGTTGAGATAGCGCGAAAGCGTGTCGCGGCCCGCTGGCGTCAGCATTGCCATCGGCGAGGCCTGCGGAATGCGCCCCTTGATCTCGTCGATCATCTGGTCGAGCAGCATCCACTGGCCTGCACGGGATTGCCCCGTCAGCCGCGCGCCGCTGCTGCCCAGTTCGACGAACAACACTTTCGGGCCGATCGGGTCGGCACTGCCATCGAGCCGCATCATGGCGCCCTGCCCGCCGATGATCGATCCGCCGGGGCGGCTGTCGGCGCTGAGCAGCGTGAATCCGATCCCCTCGATCCGTGCGATCGGCACCAGGATCGACGCCGGGTTGTAGGCGAGCGTCACGTCGAACTCGGGACGGACGACCATCGCTTTGGTCTGCGCGCCAAGCACCAGCGCATGGTCGGAGGTCGCGTCCTCCGCCGCCACTTCTTCCAGGCCGATGCTGTTGATGCCGCCGAACAGCGTCGGCGTCAGCGGTTTGCCGCCGGCGTCGATGACGGTTGCGCTGCCGGCCGACAGCCCCTGACCGATCGCCGCGATACGGCCGTCACGCACCAGCACATCGCTGTGCTGCAGCGTGCCCTGGGCGCCGGCAGTGTGCACGGTGGCATCACGGATGAGGATGTTCTGTGCGGCGGCATGGCCAATCTGCAGTGACAATCCGAACGACAGACCGATCGCCAGCAGCGATCTCTGGAGACGACGGCTCATCGCACACCTCCTTCAACGCTTTGACCGAGTCTGAAATCGGATGTCGGCTGCCGCGCCGGGTCGGTGCGGTCGTAGACGCGAGCGCCATCGACATAGACCTGCTCGGCCTTGGCGTAGACGCTGAACGGGTTGCCGCTCCACAGCACCACATCGGCCATCTTGCCGGTCTCCAGTGTGCCGGTCTTGTCAAGAATGCCCAGCGCTTTGGCCGGGTTCGACGTGATCCAGCGCACGGCGCGTTCCGGCGCAATCGCCATGCCGGCGCGGCCAGCCTGCGCCATCACCTTCGCCGCTTCCTGATTCAATCGCTGGATGCCCTCCTCCGAATCGGAGTGGACGATGGCGCAGCTGTTCTGCGGTCGATCGACCAGCGCGATGTTTTCCTGTACGCCATCGAAGGCCTCCATCTTGAAGCCCCACCAGTCGGCCCACAGCGCGCCGCAGATGTTTTCCTGCGCCAGACGGTCGGCGATCTTGTAGGCCTCCACACCGTGGTGGAAGGCACTGATCTTGAAGCCGAATTCCTTCGACAGATCGATCATCGTCGCCATTTCATCGGCACGGTAACAGTGGATGTGAACGAGGATGTCGCCGTTGAGCACGCCGGCCAGCGTATCCATCTTCAGATCGCGCTTGCCGCCACTGGCGTTGTCGCTGTCGGTCTTGCCCGAGCCGCTTTCCCACCAGTGCTTCTTCTGCGCTGTGGCCGCCGCTTTGGGTTTGTTCTTTTTCAGATATTCGCTGGCATCGATGAACGCCGCACGATAACCGGCGACGTTCGCCATCCGCGTGGACGGGCCGCCGCGCTCGCCATAGACGCGCTTCGGATTCTCGCCGCAGGCCATCTTCAGGCCCCAGGGCGCACCCGGGAATTTCATCCCCTGATAGGTCGTGGCCGGCACGTTCTTCAGAGTCACCCCACGGCCACCGATCAGATTGGCCGACCCCGGCAAGACCTGCATCGAGGTGATGCCGCCCGCCATCGCGGTCTGGAAACCGGGATCCTGCGGCCAGATCGAATGCTCGGCCCAGACGTTCGGCGTGGTCGGCGACGTCGCCTCGTTACCGTCCTGATGTGCCTTCACACCGGGGCTGGGGTACACGCCCAGATGCGAATGCACGTCGATCAGGCCCGGCGTCACCCACTTGCCGCGACCGTCGACACGAACCGCGTCGGCCGGCACGTCCAGATTCGCGCCGACCGCGATGATTGTCCCGTCGCGCATCAGCACGTCGGCCCCATCAAGCCTCGTACCGGTCCCGGTCAGCACGGTCGCGCCCTGGATCAACACCGACGGCGACGGAATCGCGTGGTAGGTGCTGGGGTAAGCGTCCTGGACGAAGCGGGAGACCGCCGCCTTTTTCGGCGCAGCGGCGGGCGAAGCGCCATGCGCGGCATGAGCCGGCAACAGCACGAGCGCTGGCAGCACGGTCGCGGCCAGCGCGGCAATGAAAGTTCGATGCATGACGGTCGTTCCCCTCGAGAGAATCGCAACCCTAGCCCGCCGCCGCCGCCGTGCCAACCATGACCAAGGTCATGGTGCATGACAAAATGCGCACGACTACTCGGAGAAAACGCATGAAAGAAAAAGACCAGATCGTCGAAAACTGGCTGCCCCGCTACACCGGCGTACCGCTGGACCAGTTCGGCGAACACATCCTGCTGACCAACTTCGGCGGCTACCTCAACCATTTCTCGCGCATGACCGGTGCGCAGATCGTCGGTCTCGACCGGCCGATGCCCAACGCCACCGCCGACGGCATCACCATGATCAACTTCGGCATGGGCAGCCCCAATGCCGCGACCATGATGGACCTGCTGACCGCGATCATGCCCAAGGCCGTGCTGTTTCTCGGCAAATGCGGCGGCCTCAAGCGCAAGAACGAACTCGGCGACCTTGTGCTGCCGATCGCCGCCATCCGTGGCGAAGGCACCAGCAACGACTACCTGCCGCCCGAAGTGCCGGCGCTGCCCGCGTTCGCACTGCAGCGCGCAGTCTCCACGATGATCCGCGACCTCGACCACGACTACTGGACCGGCACCGTCTACACCACCAACCGCCGGGTCTGGGAACACGACGAAGCTTTCAAGGAAAAACTGCGGGTGATGCGCTGCATGGCCATCGACATGGAAACCGCCACCATCTTCGCCGCCGGCTTCGCCAACCGCATCCCCTCCGGCGCACTGCTGCTGGTCAGCGACCAGCCGATGATCCCCGAAGGCGTGAAGACCGAAGCCAGCGACGCCAAGGTCAGCGCCGAATATGTCGAACGCCATATCCAGATCGGCATCGAGGCCCTGAAACTGATCCGCCGACATGGCAAATCGGTGAAACATTTGAGGTTCGACGAATGAACGGCGCAGATCGAATGAGCATTGTCGACTTTTGGCGCGACGCAGGCCCCGACCGCTGGTTCGCAAAGAACGATGCGTTCGACGCCGAACTGCGTGAGCGCTTCCTCGATGAACACTTCGCAGCCGCACGCCGAGATCGCGAGTCGCTGCTGGACACGCCCGATGGCGCGCTCGCCCTGATCCTGCTGTTGGATCAGGTGCCGCGCAACGTCTTTCGCAACAGCGCGCACGCGTTCGCTGCCGATCCGCTGGCGCGCGAGTACGCGGAGCACGCGGTCAAAGCGGGTTTTGATCACAAGGTCGATCCCGCGCTGCGGATCTTCTTCTATATGCCGTTCGAGCATTCGGAAGCGATTGCAGACCAGGACCGCGCCGTCGCGCTCATCGAAGCGATGGGCGATGCGAACTACCTCAAGTATGCGAACGCGCACCGCGACGTGATCGTGCGCTTCGGGCGGTTTCCGCATCGCAACCACTCGCTCGCCCGTACCAACACGCCTGAAGAGCAGGTGTGGCTGGATGCCGGCGGCGGGTTTTGAACGTTCAGCCTACCCGCACGGACGATTAAGCGGCCCTGCCCATCCGGCGCTCCGCGCCACCTTCTCCCCGCGAGCGGGGAGAAGATGAAGCCACCGCTCTTCTTGATACATGCGATCAGGGAGAAGGCACCAAACGTAACACTTTCGCTCTTATTCTCTCCGCAAGGAGGGAGCAGGCTTCAAGCGCATCACCGCTGTTCTCCTTCTCCCCGCACTGCGGGGAGAAGGTGGCGCTCAGCGCCGGATGGGGCTGCTGGAGGACGTGATATCGCGGCTTGCGCCGCTCCTACAAAAAGACAGGGCAACCATGGGCCGCCCTGTCTGTTTCGATTGAGGTGCGCCGCGACGTGATACATCGCGATGGCGGGCCGGGGCCCGCCTGACCTTATCAGCGGAGTTGCTGCCACAGGAAGCTGTAGGCCAACGCGCGCATATGCGCTTCCTGCTGGTTGTTGGCTGCGCCGCCGTGGCCGCCTTCGATGTTCTCGTAGTAGCGCACGTCGGCGCCCATCGCTTCCATCTTCGCCATCATCTTGCGGGCGTGGCCGGGGTGGACGCGGTCGTCGCGGGTGGAGGTGGTGAACAGCACCGGCGGGTATTCCGTGCCTTCTTTCAGCAGGTGATACGGCGAGAAGGTCTTGATGAATTCCCAGTCCTTGGTGTCCGGGTCGCCGTATTCGGCCATCCACGACGCGCCGGCCAGCAGATGGCTGTAACGCTTCATGTCGAGCAGCGGCACCTGACAGACAACAGCGCGGAACAGCTGCGGGTACTGGGTGATCATGTTACCCATCAGCAGGCCGCCATTGCTGCCGCCCTGTGCGCCCAGATGTTCCGGCGACGTGAGCTTGCGCGCGAACAGGTCTTCGGCGACTGCAGCGAAGTCTTCGTACGCCTTGTGGCGATTGGCCTTGAGCGCGGCCTGATGCCAACGCGGGCCGTATTCGCCACCACCACGGATGTTCGCCAGCACGTACACGCCACCGTCCTGCAGCCAACCTCGACCGGCCATCGAGTTGTAGCTGGAGGTGTACGAGACTTCAAAACCACCGTAGCCCCACAGCAGCGTGGGCGTGCTGCCGTCCATCGGCATGAATTTCGAGCGGACCACGAAATACGGCACCTTGGTGCCGTCCTTGGACGTGGCGAACTGCTGCTCGGTGATCAGGCCATCGGTATTGAAGAACGCCGGCATCGACTTGAGCTTCTGCGGTGCTTCGCCAACCTCCACGAGCGAGAGCGTACTCGGGGTGAGGAAGTCGGTGGTGCTCATCCACAGCAGATCGCTTTCATCCGGATCCACTGCAGTGATGCTGACCGTGCCCACTGCGGGTGCGCCAACCAACTTGCTTTGCCGCCAGCTTCCCTCGCCAATGGGGGTCATCACCCGGATCTTGCTCTTCACGTCATCGAGAAGCGTGAGGACGAGATGGCGTTTGGTCCAATCGTAACCAGACAGCGAGGTGTGATCGTCCGGTTTGAAGACGACGTCGAAATCGCGACTGCCGGCCATGAATTTGTCGAAATCAATCACCAGCAGAGAACCGGCATCGTAGCTGGCATCTTTCACCACCCACGGTTCGCGGAGTTCGAACGTGAGCCACTGGTTGTGCACGGCCTTGCTGGCCGAATTCGGTATGTCGATCTTCACCAGCTTGGCGTCTTTGCCGCGCAGATACAGCTCATCGTTGTAGAACGCGAGCGTGCGGCTGACGAAATCGCGCTCATAGCCCGGCGTGAGGTCGCGGTAGGCGGCGATGTACATGTCGGTGGCTTTACCTTCGTACACCACGGTCGCCGATTCCAGCGGCGTACCGCGCTTCCACTCTTTGACGATGCGCGGATAACCGGACCCGGTCATCGACCCTGCACCGAAGTCGGTAAAGACGTACACCGTATCGCTGTCGATCCACTGCAGACCGCCCTTCGCTTCCGGACGGAAGAAGCCGCCTTCCACCCAGGTCTTGCTATCCAGATCGAATTCGCGGCTGACATCCGCATCGGCGCCACCGCGCGACAGCGCGATCAAGCAGCGTTCGTATTTCGGCTTCAGGCATTCGACGCTGTGCCAGACCCAATTCTCGTTCTCGGCAGTGCTCAGCGCGTCGAGATCGATCACCGTCTCCCATTGCGGGCTCGACTTGCGGTACTCCTGCAGCGTGGTTCGCCGCCACAATCCACGCGGATGCGCCTTGTCCTTCCACAGGTTGTAGTAGTAGTTGCCGATCTTCTGCACGCCCGGAATGCGCGCGTCGGAATCGAGAATGGCGCGGAGATCCGCTTCGAGCTTCTGGAATTCCGGCGTGCTGGCGATCTCCTCCTCGGCCTTGGCGTTGCGCTCACGCACCCAATCGAGGGCTTTCGGGTCTTCGACCTCTTCAAGCCAGAGGTAGGGATCAGCGTTCTTGGCAGAATTGGGCATGGTCGGTTTTTTGGCGGCAGCGGGGGTCGCCGCACGCGCGTCGACGGTCAGTGACAGGGCGCCCAGGGCGAGCGCGACGGCGAGGCAGACATGCGAAGACTTGGGCATGTGAGTATCCGGAACTCGTACGGCAGGGGCCGCAACGCTAGCACAGCTGCCCTCGGGTCGCTCTGCCGGACACTCCCGGCACCAGCGCTCAGGCCGCCCGCGACAGCCCCCGCACCGCGCCTGCACGCATCTTCAGACGCGTGGAACGGAGGTCATGCACGGTTGCAGTCTGCCGAGTCTGCAGCGCCATTCCGCGAACATTGCGCTGCCGTGATCGCTGCCTTAATACACGCGCCATCCCATATGCGCTCAGCGGCATCGCCAGCAGCCAGAAGGGCACCCAACCGAAGATGTCGCCGCCTGTGCGTGCGGCGGGAAATGACAACATCACCACCAACCCGAGTGCGGCGGCACCGAGCATGAGTTGTTCGGCAAACGAGACGGACGACAGTTGACGCTGGGACATGGCGGCGCTCCGGTTGAGTGGAGAGCCAGTGTCACGAGCGATGGTCTCAGAAGCTGCGACGACGCGACGGAAGCAGCGAGTCGAGGTGCTGGAGAAGGACGCCTTGCGAAACGGCAAGCATGTCTCATGCGGGTGAACATCGTAGGATGCGCGGCACGGTGCTGTTTTTTTCGGCGCCAATGTGCGATTCCACAGGAGAAAACCACATGATCCACGCCTTGGTCCTGGCGGCGCAGCTCGCCACCGCCGACGTGTCGTTTGCGGACGCCATCGGGCTCGCCAGTCAGTACGAAGCGGCATTGAGCCCGAAGGACAGCGCTGCCTTGGTCGAAGCACAAGGCAAGGCACTGAGTGCAGCGATGGTCCTCTGCGGCCCGGCCGCAGGCGCACGCAGATCATTCACCATCGTCGCCCACGTGAGCATGTCCGGCTTGACCGATCGGACATGGCGAAACGACGACTCCGCGTATGCGGTCTGCATGGAACAACACGTCATGACATCCATGCTTCCGGTCGCCACCGGCAAGGCATTCCATACGTCTTACGAACTCAGCTTCGCGCCTTGACCGAAACCAACGCAGCGATTGCGGGCAGTCGCTAGCGTTCGTAATTCGCCACGGCCAGGCTCAGCATCGACTTCATCTGCTCCCGCAGCGATGCAGGCTCGATGATCTCGGCATCCGGGCCGTAGTGCAGGATGTCCATCAGCAGTTCGCGCGGGGCGCTGTAAGGGACTTTGCGTTCAAAGCGGCCATCGGACAGGAAGCGGTCCTGCTGCTGTGAATGCCAGTGTTCGTCGGCGACCCAACGGGCGATCTTGGCGTTGAAGACGATGGTCGCCACGCCTTTCGGCGCGCCCGAGAAGATGCCGTAGCTGCCGGCAAGATGATCGTTGAGTTCGTTGTCGGGCACATCGCGCGCGGGCACGTCCTGCATGCGCGCGGTGGCGATGCGGTCGACGGAGAAGCTGCGCAGCGCGTCGCGGTCGTGATCGTAGGCGTCGAGATACCAGTTGCCACGGTAATGGGTGACACGCTGCGGCGACACCACCCGACGGGTCTTCTCGTCGGTGGATCGCGCGCGGTATTCGAAGCTCAGTTGCTTACGCTCCAGCACCGTGGAACACACGATCCGGAAGACGTGTTCGTCCATCTTGCGGGTGCGATGCGGGATGACGCGCACGCGCTCGACCGGCCAGCGCTTGCCGGGGGCATGTTCCTCCAACAGCTTTTCGATGCGCTGCTGCAGCGGTGCCAGCGCCGAGGACAACACACCGCCGCCGGTGCGGCTGAGCAGCTGCTGTGCGGCCAGCAGGGCATGGAGTTCGTCGGAGTTGAGCCACAGCCCCGGCAACTCGAAGCGCTCGCCTTCGTTGGGGTCGTAGCGGAAACCGGCTTCGCCATCGCCCATGATCGGCGCCATCAGCGCATCGCGCAGAAAGGCCAGATCGCGGTAGGCGGTGGCGCGCGAGCACTCCAGCTCGTCCTGCATGCGTTTCACCGTTACCGGGTAACGGGCGCTCTTCAGGATGCGGTGGAGGGAGAGAATGCGTTCGTAACGGTCCATGTGCTCGATTATGGCGGATGCTGGGGTAGGCGGTCTGCATCCTTCTGGATGCCTCTTCGACCAGTCTTCCATCGTATCGTGTGAGGGTCGCAATGGTTGCGACCGCATCGCCGCGCACCGTTCCGCCGACCAGCCGCCTCTTGTCTCCACCGGGTACCTTCCGCCCGCCTTTCACGGAACCGACCATGGGCGACAACGCCATCCAGCAGTATTACGGGGAAACCCTGACCAGCCAGCACGACCTGAAGACCGGGGCCTGCTGCAGCCCTGAGGCGATGCCCGCCTACCTGCAGGACTGGTTGCGGGAGATCCCGCGTGAAGTCACCGATCGCTTCTACGGCTGCGGATCACCGATTCCGGCAGCGGCGGCGGGCGCGACCGTGGTCGATCTGGGCTGCGGCACCGGCCGCGATGCCTTTCTGGCATCGCGCCTGGTCGGTCCGACCGGTCGGGTGATCGGCATCGACATGACCCCGCAGCAGCTGGCGGTAGCTGAGCGCAACGTCGCCGAACACCGCAAGGTCAGCGGTCTGGACAATGTGAGCTTCCAACTGGGTTCGATCGAAGACCTCGCCGCTGCCGGCATCGAGACCGCCAGCGTCGACGTGGTGATCTCCAACTGCGTGCTGAATCTGGCCTCCGACAAGGCCAGGGTGTTGGCCGAAGTGTTCCGGGTCTTGAAGCCGGGCGGCGAGCTGTATTTCTCCGACGTGTTCGCCGACCGCCGGATCGACCCCGCGCTGCTGCAGGACCCGGTCCTGCGCGGCGAATGTCTGTCCGGCGCGCTGTATGCGGAAGATTTCCGGCGGCTGATGGCGCAACTGGGCTGCGCCGACCACCGCACCGTCACCCGCAGCCCGATTCCGCTGTTCGACCCGAAGATCGAAGCGGCGATCGGCCATGTCCGTTTCGAGAGCGTGACCGTGCGCGCGTTCAAGCTCGATCTCGAAGACCGCTGCGAGGACTACGGCCAGGTCGCGACCTATCGCGGCAGCATCCCGCACCACCCGCATGCCTTTGCACTGGACGACCACCACCGCTTCGAAACGGGCCGGCCGATGCTGGTCTGCGGCAACACCGCCGATATGCTGATGCGGACCCGCTACGGCCAGCACTTCACCGTGACCGAACGCGGCGCGCACTTCGGCCTGTTCGACTGCGCGCCCGCGACAGCGACCGCCACACCCGCAGCCTGCTGCTGAGCGCATGGAATGAAAATCTCCAAAGCGGTTCTCCTGCTGCTACTCGTTGTCGCTGCGTCCGTTCTGTATTTCGGTGGCCTAAGCGAATACCTGAGTCTGCAGGGCCTGCAATCATTGCTCGGCGATGCCCGCGCCTACGCCGACGCGCGCCCATGGGCGGCGGCATTGGGATTCGCGGCGGTCTATGTCGTGGCGACGGCGCTGTCGATTCCGGGCGCGACGATCCTGACCCTGTTTGCCGGTGCCGTATTCGGATTGCGTACCGGCAGCGTCATCGTCGCGATCTCGGCCACCCTCGGCGCGACGCTGGCGATGCTCAGCGCACGCTATCTGTTCCGCGACGCCGTGCGGGCTAAATTCAGCGACCGCCTGAAGACCATCGACGCCGGCATCGAGCGTGAAGGCGGCTTCTATCTGTTCGCGCTGAGACTCGCGCCCGTGTTTCCGTTCTTCGTCATCAATCTGGCGATGGGCCTCACCGGGATCCGCACCCGGACCTATGCCTGGGTGAGCCTGATCGGCATGTTGCCCGGCACCCTCGTCTTCGTGAATGCCGGCCGCGAGCTGGGCAAGTTGCAATCGGTGGGCGACATCCTCAGCCTGCCGCTGGGCATCGCCTTCACCGCACTGGCGCTGCTGCCGCTGATCGCACGCAAGGTGCTCGGCGCACTGCGCGCACGCCGGGTGTATCGCGGCTGGACAAAGCCGAAACACTTCGACCGCAATCTGATCGTGATCGGCGCCGGTGCTGCCGGTCTGGTCACCAGCTATATCGCCGCAACCGTGCGCGCCAAGGTCACGCTGATCGAGAAAGCGGAGATGGGCGGCGACTGCCTCAACCGGGGCTGCGTGCCGTCGAAAGCACTGATCCGCGCGGCGCATGCCGCAGCGGAAGTCGATCGCGCGCCGGAATTCGGCATTCCCGCCGAACGCGGCATGCCCGACTTCGGCATGGTCATGGCCCATGTCCGGGCATCGATCGCCGCGATCGAGCCGAACGACTCGGTCGAACGCTATACCGAACTCGGCGTCGAGGTGATCCAGGGCGAAGCCAACATCGTCTCGCCCTGGGAAGTCGAGGTGAACGGCCAGCGACTCAGTGCACGGAATCTGGTGATCGCCACCGGCGCGCGGCCGTTCGTGCCGCCGATCCCAGGCCTCGACACCGTGCCTTACTGCACGTCCGACACCTTCTGGGCACTCGAATCCCTGCCGCAGCGCATCCTGATCCTTGGAGGCGGTCCGATCGGCTGCGAACTCGCGCAGAGCCTCGCCCGTTTCGACTGCGATGTCAGCATCATCGAAATGGCGCCGCAATTGCTTGCACGCGAGGATGCCGATGCCGCGATGGTGGTGCAGGTCGCGCTGGAGCGCGACGGCGTACGCGTGCTGCTCGGGCACAAGGCCGTGGAGGCCAGGGCGGGCGACCCGAACAGACTGGCGGTCGAACACGAGGGCACGCGTGAAGAACTGCCGTTCGACCTGCTGCTGGTGGCGGTCGGCCGCACGGCGAACGTCGACGGCTTCGGCCTGGAGACGCTGGGCATTCCGCTGCGCAAGAACCGCACGATCGAGACCGATGATTGTCTGCGCACGAAATTTCCGAACATCCTCGCCGTTGGCGATGTCACCGGACCGTTCCAGCTCACCCACGCCGGCGCGCATCAGGCCTGGTACGCAGCGGTGAATGCACTGTTCGGGCGGTTCAAGTCATTCAAGACCGACTACCGCGTCATGCCCGCAGCCACCTACACCGACCCGGAATTGGCACGCGTGGGCATCAATGAGCGCGAGGCCGAAGCACAGGGCATCGCGGTCGAAGTGATTGCCTATCCGTTTTCCGAACTCGATCGCGCCATTGCCGAAGGCGCGACGGAAGGCTTCGTCAAAGTGCTGGTGCCGCCCGGCAAGGACAGGATCCTCGGTGCGACCATCGTCGGCGCGCGCGCGGGCGACCTGATCGCGATCTTCGCGCTGGCGATGAAGCACAACATCGGTCTGGACAAGATCCTCGGCACCGTGTTTGCCTATCCGACGTTCGCCGAAGCCGCCAAGTTCGCCGCCGGTACGCGCCGCAAGCGGCACAAACCGGAGCGCGCACTGGCATGGCTGCAGCGATATCACGACTGGAATCGCAAGTGAAGAAACCCGTAAAGCACACCGACAGCGCCTTCGATCGCAACGCGGCAGGCATCGCGTGCACACTTGCCGTCGCAGCGGCGATGACGTCGTTGGCCGCATCCGCCGCAAAACCACGGCAGGCACCTGCTGCGAAAGTGGTTGCGCAGCCCGACCTGTCGATCGCACGTCCGACCCCGTTTTCATCCGGGCCGCTCGCCGCCACCGCCCCCGGTGGTTGGGCGGTACAGACGCTGCCCAAGGTCGAACATCAGACCCGTTACGACCTCGTGATGGACAACGGCAGCATCGTCCTGCGTGCGCGTGCCGATGCGTCGGCGTCATCGCTGCGCCATGGCCTGTTCGCCGACCCGAAACGCACGCCGATCCTGCGTTGGCGCTGGCGGACCGATCGTGTGCTGCAAAGCGCTGACCTCAGCCGCAAGGACGGTGACGATTTCTCGGCGCGCGTGTACGTGTTCTTCGACCGGTCCGAAAAGCAGATGACGCTCAAGGAACGCACCATGCTCAAGCTGGGCCGCGCCCGTTACGGCGACCAGTTGCCTTCGGCGGCGCTGTGCTACGTCTGGGACAACACCCATCCGGTCGGCAGCATTCACGACAACGCCTACACGCCGTTCGTGGCGATGGTGGTCGCCAGCAGCGGCGATGCCGACGTCGGCCACTGGGTGTCGCTGAAGCGCGACGTGACCGAAGACTACCGTCGCGCGTTCAACACCGATCCGCCGCGAATCACCGGAGTCGCCGTGTCAGTGGACACCGACAACACCGGCGAATCCACCACCAGCTACTTCGGCGATATCGAATTCGTCGCACGCGGCAAGCCCTGAGAACACCCCCATGAACACCGGCTTCGTCGACATCGATATCCGCCCCGTCGCCGCACCCATGACCTCGTTCGCGCGCATGCTCGAACGCCATGGCGTCGCACTACCGCGCACACCGCTGGAAATCCTGCAGGTCAACCTCACCGCGCGCTGCAATCTCGCCTGCACGCACTGTCATGTCGAGTCCGGGCCGAAGCGCGAGGAAGCACTGGACGAGCGCGGCATTGAGCGGCTGATCGAACTGATGGCCACCGCGCCTGCGCTGCATACGCTGGACCTCACCGGCGGCGCGCCGGAAATGCATCCGCAGTTCCGCCGACTCGCCGCCGCCGGCCGTGCCCACGGATTGAAGGTGATCGACCGCTGCAACCTGACCGTGCTGTTCGAGCCGGGGCAGGAAGACACTGCTGAATTTCTTGCGGATCATGGCATTGCCGTCGTCGCGTCGCTGCCGTGCTATTCATCGGCGAATGTCGAGAAACAGCGCGGTAAAGGCGTATTCCTGCAAAGCATCGAAGCGCTGCAGCGGCTCAATGCGCTCGGCTATGGCCGCGCAGGCAGCGGCCTCGAACTCGATCTGGTCTACAACCCCGGCGGGCCGTCGCTGCCACCGGCGCAGGCCGCACTGGAAGCCGATTACCGCAAGCGTCTGTTCGATGATTTCGGCATCGTCTTCGACCGGCTGTTCACCATCGCGAACATGCCGATCAAACGCTTCCTGCACGCGCTGGAACGCGACGGCCAACTCGACGCCTACATGCAATTGCTGATCGACCACTTCAATCCGCGCGCCGCCGAAGGCGTGATGTGCCGGAACCTGGTCTCTGTCGGCTGGGACGGCGCACTGTACGACTGCGACTTCAACCAGATGCTGACGATGCCTGCCGGCGGCAAGCGCACGACCCTGTGGGACATCGCGCGCCTCGATGAGATCGAACCGCGTCCGATCGCCTTCGGCCGTCACTGCTATGCCTGCGCCGCCGGCAGCGGCAGCAGCTGCGGCGGCGCGCTGACCGGATGAGCGAC
>JBGSID010000076.1:0-3894 GCA_041751895.1 Lysobacteraceae bacterium
CGGTCGGTGTCGCGCGTCGGCGGCAAGGCGCAGCTGGCCGCGTTCCGGGCCGTGGCCGGCGACCTCAAGCTGGCCTATGCGCAGTTCGAGGAGTTGGAGACCTTCGCCCGCTTCGGTGCCCATCTGGACGACAAGACCCGCGCGTCGATCACGCATGGCCAGCGCATCCGGGCCTGCCTCAAGCAGCCTCAGCTGTCGCCCGTGCCGGTACAGGCGCAACTGGCCATCGTGCTCGCGCTGACTGCGGGCCTGTTCGACCCGGTGCCGCTCGATCGCATGGCCGATGCCGAACAGTCGGTGGTCGCGGCGGCGATCCGCGATCTTCCGGACGCACGCGGCCAGCGTTTGCTGCAGTCGGACACGCTGACCGACGAGGACCGGGCGGCGATGGTGGATCTCGCCCGCAGCGCCATTGCGGCCTGTGTGCCTGCGCCGGACACGCATGCGCACAAGCATGCGCACAAGCATGCGGAGAGGCATGCGCACACGAGCGACGCGGCAGTAGCGCAGCCCGCCATGGCGAAGCGTGATTGAGCGCGCCTGATGGCAGACAGCGCCGCTCACCTGAGACACAAGATCGACAGTGCCGCCGATCTGCAATCCGTGGTCCGCGCCATGAAAGCGCAGGCTGCGGCCAGCGTCGGGCAGTACATGCAGTCGGTAGCGGCCGTCGGCGACTATGCCCGCACGATCGAACTGGCGCTCGGCGTCTGTTTTCGAATGGATCCACAGTTGGACGGACACATCCCGGCAGGGCGGGTTTTGGCGCCAGCGATGGAGGACCGGCCGATCCGCGCCGTGGTCTTCGGATCGGATCAAGGGCTGGTCGGCCGTTTCAACGACACGGTCGCCGAATACGCCCACCAAACGCTGTCGACGCTGCGCCCGGGCGCGCAGGTCTGGGCGGTCGGCGATCGGGTCCGCGCCAGCCTTGCGGACAATAGCCTGCCTGTTCAAGGCACTTTCCCGGTGCCGGCGATGGTGCAGGGCATCACCCGTCTCGTGACCGATCTTCTGGTCGCGGTGGTCGATACGTCACCGTCCTCGGGGCAGCCTGACGGGCTGTTCGAACTGCACCTGTTCTACAACCGGCCCACGACGGGATCGGCCTATGCGCCCGTGGGTCAACGCCTGCTGCCTCTGGACGACGCGTGGCGTCTTGATCTGGCTCGCCGGCCTTGGCCGACGACGCTGCCGCCGGAGCTTGTGGGTGATCCGACCGAGACGATGCGCGGCCTGATCCGCGAGCATGTGTTCGTGTCGATCTTCCAGGCCAGCGCCGCGTCGCTGGCCAGCGAGCACGCCAGTCGACTGGCGGCGATGGCGCGTGCCGACCGGAACATCGACACGATGCTCCAGTCGATGAACGACCGGTTTCGCAGATTGCGGCAAAGCCGGATCGATGAAGAGCTGTCCGATGTGATCTCGGGATTCAAGGCCTTGAACGAATAGATCGAACCAGTAGATCGAACCATCCTGTGCTCCTGGTGGTCGTCGATCAGTGGGTCACGCAACACCTGGGTCAGCGTGGAATGCACGTGGCAGAAGGTCGGTGTGCCAGCGCACCGAGTGTGTTGCTGTCCGCAGATAGCATGGCGATAGGGTCGCGGCGTTTCCCAAACCTTGTCGAATGAACGTCGACCGCAGTCTCCCGTTTCGCTTCATGACATCGCCCGCGCTATCTGATCGCGACGAGCCTCGATGGGTAGGCAGCGCACCAGCAGTACGACTCGTATTCCGGCAGTCACCTTCAAATCGCTGCCGCCAGGCAGCGCTTCCGTGACGGGTGTTGCCGATACCTGAACTTTGGACATTGACCTCATGAAACGCATCGTATTTACCGTTCTGTCGCTCGCGATCGCCACGTCATTCAGTGGCTTGGCTGCTGCACAGACCTATGGTTCCCAAAACAATGACCAGTTCGAAAACTCGCGCCGAGCCCTCGCTCGAGTCACCCGTGTCGAGCGCATGTCCAATCGCGACGCGAACTATCGGCGTGATACGTATCAGCGTCAGGAGTGCTGGAACGAAAGCACGAACCGAAACGAAAGCGGCTATTACCGTGATGAATCCGGCCGCCTCTATCAGGGCGACAGCAGCAATACCGTACGCACGGTCATCGGCGCCATCGTGGGTGGCGCCCTGGGAACGCAGGTCGGCGGAGGTGATGGCCGTACGGCCGCCACCATCGCCGGTGCAGCGATTGGCGCTGTTGTTGGCGGAAATACCGGTAGTCACAATCGTTACGAGGGGTATGACCGCTACAGCGACAACTCCGGTACCGAGCGCCACTGCCGTACGGTCGGCAACTATGGCGGTCGCGATGCCTATCGGGTGACTTACACCTATGGCGGCCTTTCCTACCAGACGATCAGCAGCGTCAATCCAGGCCGCACGTTGCGGGTGCTGGTCGATGTGCGGCCGGAAGATTGATCGGGTTGGCGATTGTCGGTGTCGGTCGGGATAAGAACGTTGTCAGGACAAGAAAAACGAACTGACTTGCTTGTCCACAAAGAACGCCCCAGCCGGGGCGTTCTTTGTTTGCGGGCTGCTGCGGTGGTGACCGGGCGATATCCATGTTCGCCGGTGGCGTTTCCGGTCCTGTCTCGGCTCCCATGCCTGCTCACATGCCCGGTCCAGTGTCCGATTTTGTGTCCGTTGCCGCATGGTGGATGCGCACGTCGACCCTGTGTTCCCGCTGGTCGTCGATCAGCGGGAAGCCCGCGTCGTTCTGCTCGATGCCGTCGAGACAGACGCTGACGGTCGGCGCGGACGTGCCGAGGCCCGTCTGCACGATCACGATGTGGTACGGGCTCTCGCCGAACCGGTAGTCGATCGCATAGGTGTCCCAGTCGCGCGGAATGCGCGGTGCGATCGATAGCCGTGCGCCTTGGCGCTGCAGGCCGAGCAGGGACTCGACCATCAGCCGGTACATCCAACCGGCCGAGCCGGTGTACCAGGTCCAGCCGCCACGGCCGGTGTGCGGTGCGACAGCGTAGACATCCGCCGCGACCACATAAGGCTCGACGCGATAGGTCGCGACCGTCGATGCGCTGCGGCCGTGCTGGATCGGGTTGATCAGGGTGAGCAACTCCCAGGCACGCCGGGTATCGCCCAGTTGTGCGAAGGCCATCGCCGACCACACCGCCGCGTGGGTGTATTGGCCCCCATTCTCGCGGACGCCCGGCACATAGCCTTGGATGTAACCGGGGTTCTGTGCTGCGCCATCGAAGGGCGGGTCGAGCAACTGCACCAGACCGGGATCGCGACGGACCAGGTGTTCATCCACGGCCTCCATCGCCCGGCGCGCGCGCTCGATGTCTCCGCCGCCGGACAGCACCGACCAGCTCTGTGCGATCGAATCGATCCTGCATTCGCGATTGGCCGAAGCGCCCAGCGGCGTGCCGTCGTCGAACCATGCGCGCAGATACCAGTCGCCGTCCCAGGTGTGTTCGTGCAGGTTCTGTCGCAGCTGTTCTGCCGCTGCAAGGCAGCGCTCGGCAAACGGGGCATCGCCTCGCGCACGTGCCAGCGGCGCGAAGCCGGTCAGCACTTCGAACAGGAAGAAGCCCAGCCACACGCTTTCGCCCTTGCCTTCGATACCGACTTCACTCATGCCGTCGTTCCAGTCGCCGGAGCCCATCAGCGGTAGTCCGTGCGCGCCGACAGTCAGGCCGTGCTGGATCGCACGCACACCGTGCTCGTACAGGGTTGCCGACTCCGACGATGGTTGTGGTTGGTCGTAGTAGGACTCCTCGTCTGCATTCAAGGCGCGGCCCTGCAGGAAGGGCGTGACTTCGTCCAGCACGCCGTCGTCGGCGGTGACACGCAGGTAGCGCGCCATCGCCAGCGGCAGCCACAGATAGTCGTCCGAGCAGCGCGTGCGCACGCCGC
>JBGSID010000077.1:0-4987 GCA_041751895.1 Lysobacteraceae bacterium
CGAGGTCTACGTCGCGTCGTACGTGCTGACGCAGGATGCCGACGGCGCATGGTTGCCGCGTTCGCTCGATGACGAGCGCGTGCTGCCGCCGGAGACGGTCGATCTGTCGGCTGACGACGCTGACTGGTTTGGTGTCGGCACCGGCTTCGGCGCGCTCGACGGTGTGCTGACCCAGCGTCTGCAGCCGCAGTTGCGGGCAGTCGATGCCGATGCCTTGCCGCACGCGGCTGATGTCGCACGCCTTGCGCAGGCGGCATTTCTGCGCGGTGAAGCCGTTGCGCCCGAGAAACTCGAACCCGCCTACCTCCGCAATCAGGTGGCACTGACCCTGGTCGAACAGCAGGCGCTTCGCGCCAGTCGCTCATGAACAGAAGGAGTCCCTTGCGATGACGATCCCGAAGCAAGCTGGCACGTACCGAAGGACGGTCCATGGCGTTGCCGCGCTGTTGCTTTGTCTGGCCGGCGCTGTCCGGGCGGATGTCTGGGAAGGCACGTTGGGCAAGGCGCCGATCGTGGTGAAGCTCGACCTCACGGCCGCCGAACCCGAGGGCCAGTATTTCTATCGCAAACATCGGCTGGGCATCGATCTTTCCGGGACGCGCGAGGCCGACGGTCGCATGGCGTTGGAGGAATGGGTGATGAGCGCGGACAGCGATGAGCGCCCGGGCTGGCAGCTCGATGCGCCCAAGGGGAATACGCTGAACGGCGAATGGATCGGTGACGGGAAACATCTGAAGATCCGCTTGCATCGCGTCTCCGCGACGCGCTTGCCCAGCAGCGATGATCCTGGTCTGGCCGAGCTGCGGCAGAATGATCCCTACGAATTCCTGCGCCTGCACGGCATGCCCATGGAAGCGGGCAAGGTCGAAACGATCGGCGACTATCGCCTGCAGTGGTGGCTTGAACCGCGCAGCGGCGTCGAATTGTTCCGGGTCGTGTCCGGGTATCCCGCGACACAACTGAAGACGATCAACCGGGCGCTGGCGTTGCGGCAATGGGAGCAGGTGCGGAGCTATCTGGATTGCACCGCGTCGCCGATGTCGGATTACGAGCCGACCACGACGCTGCGCTACATCGGCCGCGATGCGCTCAGCGTCAGCCTGTTCGTGAGTTATTACTGCGGCGGCGCGCATCCGGATTTCGGCGATGGCCCGCTCAATCTCGACCCGCGTACCGGACGTGAACTCGCGCTCGAAGATCTCTTGTGGCTGGGTAAGGGAACGCCGCCGAAACAAGGCGATGGCGATGACCCGCCGTGGTTCGACTATCGCAGCGAAGTCTTCGCGCCATGGGTTCGCGATCGTTTTCTCGCGCTGTATCCGACCGAGATGGCCGGCGAAGGCGACGATGACTGCAGCTACACCGAGCCGGAGGTCTGGGATTTCGCCAACTGGTACATCACCAAGGAAGGTCTGCATCTCGGTGCCACGTTCGCCCGGGCTGCGCGCGTATGCGACGACCCGGACTGGTCGGTGCTGCCTTGGACGGAGGTGCGCAAACATCCCGGTGCGGTGAAGATCGACCCGTAATGGGATGGTCGTTCGGATGGCTGCTGGTGGGAGATGTCGATCGCATATTCCACCCGCATGGGCCATCAGTCACAGGAACTCCGCCCCGGCCCGGGTTGTCCATTTCTGACCGATCACAACGCTGGGGGCGATATGGCACGCAAGAACGATGAAGCAACGGCTGGGCTCACACGCATCAAGCCTCCTCTCTGGCGCAGCGAATGGGCATCGTTCGCAATGATGATCCTGTTGCTGACCGTGGCCCGGACGTCGTTCGCCAACCATTACCAGGTGCCCAGTGGCTCGATGGAGCCGACGCTGATGCCCGGTGACCGGGTGGCGGTGAACATGTTGGCTTATGGCCTGCGCGTTCCGTTCACCGACATCGAGCTCATTGATCGCGGCGAACCCCAGCCGGGCGATGTTGTCGTGTTCAAGTCACCCGCTGACGGTACCCGTCTGATCAAACGCGTGGTCGCCATCGGTGGCGATACGGTGGCGCTGGTCGATGGCCGGTTGTGGATCGACGGCAAGCCGCTGCAGGACGAGGCCGCCTTCGATGTCGAACACTTCGGTGATCGCACCGTGCATCTGAATCTCAACGATGGCGGCGGCCCCGACATCGCCAACGGCAAGATTCCCGAAGGGATGGCGCTGGTGTTGGGTGACCATCGCGGCAACAGTGCGGACGGCCGTTTCTTCGGGCTGGTGCCGATGAAGTCGCTCTACGGCCGCGCTGCGGCGGTGTATTACCGGAGCGGAGAAGGCTTCGGCTGGACGCAGTTATAACCGTCGAATATAACCGTCGAAGCATTGGTCGGGTCAGGGCCCGACCTACTCGTCGACCAGACTGCCGCCCGGCAGGAACTGCCAGGTGCGCACGACGTTGAGGATGTCGGGGTTTTCGTCGGTTTTCGGTAGCGGTGGGTAAGGTTCCGCAAGCTTCGCGATCCGCAGCGCGGCGTCGTCCAGCAGCGGAATGCCGCTCGACTGCACGATATCCGCGCGCTCGATGGTGCCGTTGCGGCGGATGCCGATATTGATCACCACCGTGCCTGACAATTGCCGCCGCCGTGCTTCGTCCGGGTAGTTCAGATTGCCGACGCGCTCGGCGCGATCGACCCAGGCGCGGAGGTAGTTGGCCCAAGCGTATTCCTGGGTGCTGGCCGACACGAATTTGCGCGTCGGGCGCTTGGCGTAACGGGCCGAGCGCAGGTGGATTTCCGCTGCCAGCCGCGCCATCGCCATGTCGTGCTCGATCTTTTGCGGCCCGATCGGCTGCGGTGTTTCAGTCACGCGCTGCACACGGCTGGGTTCGGGCAGGCGCAAATCGCTGTTCGGGCTGGCGATCACCCTGGCTTCCGGTGGTGGTTGCGGTGCCGGCGATTGCGCCCTGACCGCTTGCGGCGCAACGCCGGATTCGGTCTGCGGCACGGTGCCCGGCTGCGGATCGCGCGGGCGGCTGGCCTTGTTGTCCTCGCCGCCCCCCTGGTTGCTCGCCTGGGCAAGGAAGTCGGCCTGTTTCTGGGTCAGCGGGCTTTGCGTCTGGGTCAGGATCACATCCAGCATCGGCACCACCGGCGCCGCGCGCTCCAGCGCGAAGCCGACGCCGAGAATCAACAGCCCGTGCGTCAACAGCGACAATACCAGTGTGGCCCCCAGTCGCTGCTCTTCGCTGATGACGGGTGAAGGCGGGAGATCGGCGCTGATCGCTGACATTGGCTTAAGCTGTCGTTTCCAGTGCGTCGAACAGCAGGCCGGCGATATTCAGCCCGAACTGCTTGTCCAGCTCGCGGATACAGGTCGGGCTGGTGACATTGACCTCGGTCAGATGGTCGCCGATCACGTCCAGTCCCACGAAGCGCATCCCGCGACGCTTCATTTCTGGCCCCACCTGAGCGGCAATCCAGCGGTCGCGATCGGTCAGCGGCCGACCTTCGCCTCGGCCGCCGGCAGCAAGATTCCCTCTGAATTCATCGCCTTGCGGGATTCGCGCGAGGCAATAATCCACGGGAACGCCATCGATCAGCAGGATGCGTTTGTCGCCGTCCACGATCTCGGGCAGATAGCGCTGTGCCATGACCAGATGCCGGCCGCCGGCGGTCAGCGTTTCCAGGATCACGTTGAAATTGGGGTCGCCGGCGCGTGAGCGGAAGATCGAACGTCCGCCCATGCCGTCCAGTGGCTTCAGGACCACCTCGCCGTGCTCCGCCGCAAAGGCCTTCAGTGGGGCGGCCTGTCGCGACACCAGTGTCGGTGGGCAGCATTGCGGGAATTCCAGCGCCGCCAACTTTTCGTTGTGGTCGCGCAGCCCCTGAGGGTCGTTGACTACCAGTGCACCGGCGCGTTGCGCAACGCTCAGGATCAATGTGTCGTGCAGGAAGTCGGCATCCACCGGCGGATCCTTGCGCATCAGGATCAGGTCGTTCGATCCCAGCGCACGGCGTGATGCAGGTCCGGTTTCAAACCAGCCTGCGCGATCTTCGCGAACGGTCAGTGCAGACATTTCTGCAGTGGCCACACCGTCGCGCATCGCCAATGCGCCGGGAGTGACGTAAAAGAGCGGATAGTGACGCTGCTGGGCTTCGAGCAGCATGGCAAATGTGGAGTCTTTCTCAATTTTGATCGACTCGATCGGGTCCATGACCACAAGTACGTCGCGCACACGTTTCGTCATTCCGCATTCACCTGCACCATTCGTCAGCTCGGATGGTAGCAAGGCGACGCAGTCGAAGCGTCATCTCGATGGAGCTGGCCGGCAAATTGCTAACGAAACCTTGACAGTCCAGCTTCAGACTGGGATATAGGTGGCTGAAAATGATGACAAACCAGCAGCATGCTCATCGGACGCCGGGTGCATGGGGAGACGCAATGACGCAAGACGATATTCCAGCCGGCGAGCTCAAAGGTTTGCGGGTGATGGTGATCGACGACTCGAAGACGATCCGGCGCACCGCCGAAACCCTGCTCAAACGTGAGGGGGCGGAAGTGGTGACAGCGACGGATGGTTTCGATGCGTTGGCCAAAATCGCCGATCAACGCCCGCAGATCATCTTCGTCGATATCATGATGCCGCGATTGGACGGCTATCAGACCTGTGCCTTGATCAAGAACAACAGCGCTTTCAAATCAACGCCGGTGATCATGCTGTCTTCGAAAGATGGCCTTTTCGATAAAGCAAAAGGGCGTATTGTGGGCTCCGATCAATATTTGACTAAGCCCTTCAGCAAAGAAGAGCTGCTCGGTGCGATCAAAGCTCATGTGCCAAACTTTACACCGGTAGAACAAGCGTCCTGACGCTTGACTATAAAGCTGAGCGTCTTTAAAGGTATTGGGAAACAGCATGGCTCGAATTCTGATTGTTGATGACTCGCCGACTGAAATGTACAAGCTGACTGCGATGCTTGAAAAGCATGGCCATCAGGTACTGAAGGCAGAAAATGGCGCCGATGGCGTTGCCCTGGCGCGCCAGGAAAAAC
>JBGSID010000078.1:0-1636 GCA_041751895.1 Lysobacteraceae bacterium
GGCGGTGTGTTCAACCCGGGCGCCGTGGCGTGCGGAGATGGTTCGGTGATGCTGGTCGCCAAGGGCCAGCACCTGCATTGGCTCGAAGCGCTCGCTCGTGACCCGGCCCAGTTCATGCGCGGTGCACCGCTCTTGATGAGGCTCGCAGAGCCGGCGGGGCCGGTGCGACCACCGGTGCGATCACTGGCGCTGGTCGGGTTTCCGGCGGAGCGGGGCATTGCCGAGGATTTCAGGTTGTTCACTTGGCGCGATGAGGTGTATGCGAATCACGCGCTGATCGAACGAACGCCGCACGGCACGCGCGCATTCCAGGGTTTAGCCAGGCTCGATGCGCGCGACGGCGCGCTGGTATACCTCGGCGCCCCCGTCATCGATCAGCCGCTGCAGCCGCGCGAGAAGAACTGGGTGTATGCGGAGCGTGACGGAAAACTGCTGCTGTTCTATAGCTTTTCACCGCTGCGGGTGCTCGAAGCGCGCGCCCAAGGCAACTGGAACTTCACCACGATCGTGCATCGTCCGCTCGGCGCTACGCTGGCGGATCCAGCCGGTAACGGGGCGTTCGTGTCGTTCAGCACCAACCCGGTGCCGTACGGACGCGAGCACCTGTTCCTGGTCGTGCATCAGGTCGATCGATCGGCCGGCTGGCGACGCTACCTGCATTGGGGTGTGCTGCTCGATCGCGCAACGCTTTCGCCCTGCCGCATCACTGCGCAGCCGTTGTTCGACGGTCTGGTCGCGCGCGGCCCCGTGCCGGGCGTGTTGTATGTGACGTCGGTCATCGTGCGCGCTGATGAGCTGGTGTTCTATTGCGGCGAAGGTGACTGCTACGTCACACGTTGCCGGTTGCCGTTTCGAAAGCTGGATTCGCAGTGGATCACCGTCGAATGACGCGCCCAGCGGTGTTGCTCTCGGTCGTGATCTGCACCCGCGACCGCATCGCCCGCCTGGATCAGGCGCTGGCCTCGTTGGCCGCATGCGCGGTACCGATGGGCCTCACCTGGGAGGTATTGGTGATCGACAACGGGTCGGCTCAATCGGTATCGACTCTGGTCGAGCAGTACGTCGATCGTCTGCCCATTTTCTGCGTGCACGAGCCGCTTGCCGGGTTGTCGCATGCCAGAAACCGAGGCGCGCAAGCCGCGCGTGGTCGATGGCTGATCTGGATCGACGATGACGTCACGGTGGGGCAGGGCTGGTTGGCGGCCTACGTGCGCGCGATGCACGCGCATCCGGCCGCGACGGTGCTTGGTGGTCCGATCCATCCTCGGCTCGAAGGCGTGCCCATGCAGTGGCTGACGCACGGGCTTGCATGGGTGGGTGACGCCTACGCCGCCCGGGAATCGGATGATTTTCGCGGCGAGTTTGGTGTCGCTGGGGCCAAGCCCTACGGCGCCAATTTCGCCACCCGCACGGATGCGACGCGCAGGTTTCCGTTCCGGACCGATCTTGGGCGCCATCCGCTGCGCCCCGCGGGCGGCGGCGAAGAGCTCGATGTCATCCGCCGCATTCTGGCGGCGGAAGGCATCGGCCATTGGGTGCCCGATGCGCCAGTGACGCATCACATCGGGCCCGAACGGCAGACGGAGCGTTATCTGCGGGACTATTTCGTCGCCGCTGGCAGTATGGCGGCCGCCGC
>JBGSID010000079.1:0-9512 GCA_041751895.1 Lysobacteraceae bacterium
CCGCAGGCCTACGAGATCGGCGAGGACGTCCGGGCGGCGTTCGTCGACCGCGACCCGCAAGCCGCTTCTGCCTTCACGCCGACCCGCCCGGAGCATTGGCACGTGGATCTCTACGCCTTGGCAAGCATGCGTCTCGCGCAGGCCGGCGTTCTGAACGTGTCCGGCGGAGGCCTGTGCACGATCTCCGATCCGCAGCGGTTCTTCTCGCATCGGCGCGATGTGCGCACCGGGCGGATGGCCACATTGGTGTGGTTCGACACAGCAGGCGCGGCTCGCGATTCCAGCTGAACCCCTTCCGCAAAGTGGGTTTCGACAGGATCACGTTCATCGTCGTCGGTTGTTAGAGTCGCTCATCCCCCGCAGCCTTGAGAGTCCGCCATGCGCTCAGCCCGCGTCGTCCTGCCCATTCTTCTTGCGCTGGCGTGTATCGCTCCGGTCGCTGTTGCCAGGACGCTGCCCGACGTGCGGGCCATGGTGGAATCGCATGCCCCCGGCGCCCTTGCCGCTGCGGAGGCGCTGTGCAAGGAAACGCCGAAGGACTCCAACGCGTGGGTGATGCTCGCCCGCGCGCGGCTGCACGCGAAACAGTCGGAGAAAGCGATTGTCGCCGCCGAGCAGGCGGTGGCGCACGGGCCGGGAAACGCGCAGGCGTACTACTGGCTGGGCAATGCATACGGCAACCGGATCGGCGAGGTCGGCGTATTCGGGAAGATGATGATGGCGCCGAAACTGCGCGATGCTTTCGAGCAAGCAGTGAAGCTCGACCCGAGCCTGATCGATGCGCGTTCGTCATTGATCGAGTTTTATCTGCTTGCGCCTGATGCGATGGGGGGCGGTGTCGACAAGGCACGCGCGCAGGCGGTGGCGATCGGGAAATACGATCGTGTCGAGGCGTTGATCGCGACCGCGCGTATCGCCATGCACGAAAAAAAGGCGGCGCAGGCCATCAAGGCGTATGAAGAAGCGCATGCATTGAAGCCGAAAGACCCGCAGATCCGTCTGATGCTGATTCTCGGTTATCAGCAGACCGAGCGCTGGAAAGACGCGTTTGCCGCAGCGAAGCAGTGGACGCTCGATGAGCCGAAAAAGGCCAAGGCGTGGTACCAGATCGGCCGGATCGCTGCCGAATCCGGGCAGTTTGCGGCTGAAGGCGGGGATGCACTGCGGACATACCTCAGCCTTGTGCGCGAGCCGGGTGATCCCGAGCCCAAGCACGTTCACTACCGCCTTGGTCAGATCTTTGCCAAGGCCGGACGCAAGGATGAGGCGCGTGCCGAATGGCGGGCGGCACTGAAGATCGATCCGAAGTACACGGAAGCGAAAATCGCGCTGGCAGCACCATGATGCGCCCAGTCGCGACGGCTGCTTCAGGAAAGAGGCCCGTCGCCAGCCCTTGAATCACGTGCGTTGGGCCTCACCTCGGAGATATCGCGGCGTCGCCGCTCTCTCAGATCCGGAGTCCACCGATGCGAATGGACAAACTCACCTCGCGTTTCCAGCAGGCGCTGGCTGACGCACAGTCGCTGGCCGTTGGCCGCGATCACAATGTCATCGAACCCGTGCATCTGCTGGTCGCATTGCTCGATCAGCAAGGTGGCGGCACCCGGCCGTTGCTGGCGCAGGCTGGCGTCAACGTCCCCGTGTTGCGCGAACGGCTGGGCGAAACCCTCGAAAAGCTCCCGAAAGTCTCCGGTCAGGCCGGTAGCGTCAACGTCGGCAACGATCTGTCGCGCTTGCTCAACGTCACCGACAAGTTCGCTCAACAGCGCGGCGATGCCTTCATCGCCAGCGAACTGTTCGTGTTGGCTGCGCTCGACGACGGCGGTGAAACCGGCCGTGCGCTCAAGGCGGCTGGTGCGAACAAGCAGAAACTCGAAGCTGCGATCGACGCGATGCGCGGCGGCGAGAAAGTACAGAGCGAGAACGCCGAGGAACAGCGCCAAGCGCTGGAGAAATACACCATCGATCTCACCGCGCGTGCCGAAAGCGGCAAGCTCGACCCGGTGATCGGTCGCGATGAGGAAATCCGCCGCACCATCCAGGTATTGCAGCGCCGCACCAAGAACAACCCGGTGCTGATCGGCGAGCCCGGTGTCGGCAAGACCGCGATTGTCGAAGGCTTGGCCCAGCGCATCATCAATGGCGAAGTGCCCGAAGGACTGAAAGGCAAGCGCGTGCTGTCGCTCGATATGGGTGCGCTGATCGCAGGCGCGAAGTTCCGTGGCGAATTCGAGGAACGCTTGAAGGCGGTGCTGAGTGATCTGGCGAAGAACGAAGGCCAGATCATTCTGTTCATCGACGAATTGCACACGATGGTCGGTGCCGGCAAAGCCGAAGGCTCCATGGATGCCGGCAATATGTTGAAGCCGGCCTTGGCGCGCGGTGAATTGCATTGCATCGGTGCGACGACGCTCGATGAATATCGCAAGTACGTCGAGAAGGATGCCGCGCTTGAACGCCGGTTCCAGAAAGTATTCGTCGGTGAACCCAGCGTCGAAGACACCATCGCGATCCTGCGCGGCCTGAAGGAAAAATACGCGGTGCATCACGGCGTCGAGATCACCGATCCGGCGATCGTCGCTGCAGCCACTCTGTCGCATCGTTATATCGCCGATCGGCAATTGCCCGACAAGGCGATCGACCTGATGGACGAAGCCGCGTCGCGGATTCGCATGGAGATCGACAGCAAGCCCGAAGAGCTCGACCGCAAAGAACGTCGCCTGATCCAGCTCAAGATCCAGCGCGAGGCTTTGAAGAAAGAGAAGGACGAGGCCAGCAAACAGCGGCTGGCCGATCTCGAAGCCGAGATTACGACCCTGGAGCGCGCGTTCAACGATCTCGAAGAAATCTGGAAAGCCGAAAAGGCTGCCGTGCAGGGCACGACCAAGCTCAAGGAGCAGATCGAAGCCGCCAAGCTTGAACTCGAATCCGCACAGCGCAAACAGGATTACGCGAAGATGAGCGAAATCCAGTATGGGCGCATGCCGGAACTGGAAAAGCAGCTCCAAGCGGCGCAGGAGGCGGAAACGCAGGGTTTCCAGCTGCTGCAGGACAAAGTCACTGAAGAAGAGATCGCTGAAGTGGTCTCGCGCTGGACCGGTATCCCGGTCAGCAAGATGCTGGAAGGCGAGCGCGACAAACTGCTGAAGATGGAGGAGATGCTCGGTGCGCGCGTGGTTGGCCAGGCCGAAGCGATCAAGGTCGTGTCGGATGCCGTACGCCGTACCCGCGCAGGCCTCAGTGATCCGAATCGACCCAGCGGTTCCTTCCTGTTCCTCGGCCCGACCGGTGTCGGCAAGACCGAACTGTGCAAGGCGTTGGCCGACTTCCTGTTCGACTCGACCGACGCAATGATCCGCATCGACATGAGCGAGTTCATGGAGAAGCACGCGGTGAGCCGTCTGGTCGGCGCACCTCCCGGTTACGTCGGCTATGAAGAAGGCGGTTATCTCACTGAAGCGGTGCGCCGCCGGCCCTATAGCGTGATTCTGCTCGATGAAGTCGAGAAAGCGCATCCGGACGTGTTCAATATCCTGCTGCAGGTGCTCGATGATGGTCGCCTCACCGATGGGCAGGGGCGCACCGTCGATTTCCGCAATACCGTGATCGTGATGACGTCGAACCTCGGCTCACAGATGATCCAGGAAATGTCGGATGACGACAGCGCCGAGAGCTACACCAAGATGAAGGCGGCAGTGATGGGCGTGGTGCAGGCGCACTTCCGACCCGAATTCATCAATCGGCTCGACGACATCGTCGTCTTCCATCCGTTGGACAAAGCGCAGATCCGCCAGATCGCAAAGATCCAGTTGCATGGGCTCGAAAAGCGGTTGGCTGAGCGCAACATCCGCATCGCTCTGAGTGACAAGGCTTTCGACCTGCTCGGCAATATCGGTTTCGACCCCGTCTATGGCGCGCGTCCGTTGAAGCGTGCGATCCAGCAGATGATCGAAAATCCTCTGGCCCACAGCATCCTAGCGGGCGACTACAGCAGCGGCGACACCATCAATATCGATGCCGATGCGGGAAGATTGACGTTCGGCAAAAGCTGATCATCCACATTGCGTCCAAGCAAAAGGGGCCGCGATCAGCGGCCCCTTTTTTGTGTGAAGTGACAGGTAACTGCGCTTATTTGGTGATGAACTTCAGCGGCCCGCTGTAGTTGGGCCATGCGATCGAGTTTTCGAAACGGGCATTCAGTGCGACAGGTTCGGTCGGTGTGCCGCCGTCCTCGCTGATCGAAGTCATCAGGTCGGGGACCCAGAAGTTGATTGCGAACGTGGCGTCTTTCTTGATGATCGGGTCGATGGTCAGGTGTGTGGTCTTGCCAGGCTGCATCTCGAAGCTGACCACGTTTTCGTTGACGTAGGCGCCGCGGTCGAGAATTTTCTGGACGTCGAAGCCAGTGGTCATTTCGATGCCGACGCCGGTGATCCGGTATGTCCCTGCCGGCAGCGTGAACGTCTCGCTGGTGCCGTAGCGGGTCATCTTGTCGACCGGGAAGTCGATGAAGCGGCGGTTGACGAGTGTGAAGACGATCTCGTTGCCGCGCATGCCCCACTCGATCGCGCCGGAACGCAACTGCTTATCCGCCTTCTTCGGCAGCTTCTGTTCGCTGCGGAACGGCAGCACGTCAACGATGAGCGTGCTCTGTGCTGGCTGTGCTGCAGGCGCCGGTGCTGCGTCTGCCTCCTGGGCCAATGCGGTCTGCGCGCTTGCGGTGAGGGCGAGCAGCCACAGCGTGGCGAAAACGGTTCTGAAGTATTTCATGGCGAGGATCCCCTGATGGTCGTGAAAGCGGCGGGCTTTGGCGCCCGCCGTGCCGTCAGAATATCAGTCCGGAAATCGTTGGTCAGGAGATATCGGTCAGACCTTTTTCCAGCGCCGCAACCCGTGCCTCAAGGAGGTCGAGACGGGCGAGCAGCCCATCCATGCCGCTGTCTTGCGTCGCGCGTTCGCCACGTGATGCAGCGGCGGATTCGGTATAGACCGGTTCTCCGCACAGCAGGTGCGCGTAGCGGTCCTCGCGCTGGCCACCACCACGCGGCAACCGGCGCGTCATGGGGGCCTCCCGTTCCGCCAATCTGTCCAGCGTATGCCGTACGTCTTCGATATCGGCAAAGCGATGCAGGCGCTCGCTTCGTGTGAGCAGTTCATGCAGCGTCTGGGGGCCGCGCAGCATCAGCAAGGCAAGCAGGCAGGTCTGCGCGGGTGTGAGGTCGAGCACCTTGTCCATACGATGCAGGTAACGTTCGCTGCGGGCGCCATATTCGGATTTGACAAGACCTCGCACCTCCATCTGCCGCAGCGCGTGGCCGATGTCGCCCGGCATCAGGTTCGTCGTGGGCTCCCGCGCGGTCTTCTGGTTGCAGGCGAGTACGACGTTGTTGAGCGTGAGCGGATAAACATCGGGCGTGGTAGCAGCTTTTTCGACCAGACTACCGAGGATCCGTGCTTCGATCGGAGTGAGCTGGGGCGCAGTGGCCTTCGAGGTATTCGTGGTGGTATCCATGGTCGATCCTGACGTGCGGTTCGCACGATTCTAACGGTGATCTTGCATGACGCTGTGCTTGCGATGATGTTCATCTTTTGCAGCGCAAGCTGGCCGCATGTCCGCTGCGGGTTATATCGTGCGGCCGAATTTCAACAATCGAGGAGATCTTCGATGCGTAAGAACATGATCCGTGCACTGGTCCTGTGTCTGGCACTGGGCGCCACGCCGGCGGCGATGGCAGGCGGAAATCTGACCTGCAAAATGACCTATAGCCTCTCGGGCTGGTCGGTCTTCTACAAGACCGCCTCCGGAACCGGCACGGTGACCTGCGACAACGGCCAGCAGCTGTCGGTGAAGATCAGTGCCAAAGGCGGCGGCATCAGTTTCGGAAAATACAAGATCCGCAACGGCTTCGGCGAGTTCGCGAACGTCGGCAATATCCGCGACGTGGTCGGGAGTTATGCCACCGCAGAGGCACATGCAGGCGTCGCCGACAAGAGCGCGTCCGCACAGGCGATGACCAATGGTGACGTTTCCCTGGCGCTGAGCGGAAAGGGTGAGGGCTGGGACTTGGGCGTTGCCTTCAGTCGATTCACCATCAAAGCCGGGCGCTAGCGCCGGAGGCTCCTGTGATCATTGCACCGCTGTCGCTCGCGCGGGCAGCGGTGTTCATGCTGAAAAGGCAAACCAGTCATTGGGTGAGTCCATCCCCTTGGGCTGGCGCTTTCTTGTTGAATATCATCAACAGTGCGTGTGACTCGGCGTGAATGCTGCGTTGCAAGATGACACAGCCCTGAAACCTGTCTAGATTCCGATCCGCCATACGGTACCGCATTGAAGCGGTCATTTTTCTTTGTGAAAGTGGATTCCCAGGAGGGAGCGGATGAATCGTCGTTCGAACCATCGTTTGTTTGGCCGCTTGTTGGCGGCTTTTCTGCTGTGCCTGTGCTCGATCGGCGCGAATGCGCAATCGACCTATACCCAGACCAAAAATCCCATCGTGCTGGTGCATGGGTTGCTGGGTTTCGATTCGGTCCTTGGTGTGTACGACTACTGGTACGGGATCGGCAACGAGCTCAAGGCCGGTGGCGCAAAGGTATATACGGCCAGTGTTTCCGCCAGCAACTTCACGGAAGTCCGTGGCGAGCAGTTGATTCATGACCTGGATGTCCTGCGTGCGGTCACCGGGAAGCAGAAGTTCAACTTGATCGGCCACAGCCACGGTGGCCCGACCGTGCGCTACGTCGCCTCGGTCCGCCCGGATCTGGTGGCGTCAGTGACCGTATTGGGTTCGCCGAATACGGGTGCCCCCATGGCGGATGCGATCAATGCGACATTGCCGCCCGGTTCGCCGCTGCGAACGACCGTTGCCGCTTTCGTCAATGCGCTCAGCGGTTTTCTGGGTGCGCTGTCGGGCAACAGCGATCCTCAGGATGCGCTGGGTGCATTGGCATCCTTGAGTACGGCCGGCTCGACCACCTTCAACAATCTGCACCCGCAGGGTAAGCCGACGACAAGTTGCGGCAGTGGCGCCGCGACGGTCAATGGCGTGCGTTATTACTCGTTGAGCGGCACGTCCGTGCTCACGAATATTTTCGACATCAGCGACCCTGTGCTCGGCGTCGGCAGTCTGGTGTTCGGTTCCGAACAGAATGACGGTCTGGTCGGACGCTGTTCCTCGCATTGGGGTACGGTGCTGCGCGACGACTACTCTTGGAATCACCTCGACGAAGTGAATCAATTCCTCGGACTGCGCGGATTGTTTTCGTCCAGCCCCGCGAGCGTGTTGCGCGCACAGGCGAATCGCCTGAAAACGCTGGGTTTGTAAAGCAACAGCGCTGATCGTGAATAAATTACGCGTGTTATGGCTCGGTGCCGCGGTGCTCTGCATCGCGGCACTCGGTTTTTGGTGGCAGGTGAAGAACAGCGCTCGTGAAAGTAGCGAGAGCGGAAACGCGCGAAGCGGTGATGTGTCGGCACCCGTGACTTCGGAGGCATTGCCTGCTCTCAATCCAGAGGTCTCGTCTCCGGCATTTTCGATGGACAGCAGCTCGCTGCGCGGTACCGAAGTGGATGGCGGCGTGTCGCTGGATGCGAACGGCAATGTCGTGCTCGATATGAGTCTGCGACGTTTGTTCGATTACTACCTGAGCCTGGTGGGCGAGCGGGATCTGCCGCAGATCAGGCAACTGCTCAAAGCGTATCTGCTGGAAAAGTACGGCGCGGATCGTTCCACGCTGGTGCTGGGCTATTTCGATCGCTACGCGCTTTATCTCGAACGATTGGCCGAATCCGGGATCGGCGACGCGCTTGATCCGGCAGACCGGCTTGCAAAAGCGAAGGGACTGCGTCGCGACGTGCTTGGCGCGGAGATGGCATCGGCGTTTTTCGAGGAAGAAGAGGCGCTTGCGGCCCTGACGCTGAAGAGACTTGCGATCGCGGGCGATGAGACATTGAGCGCAGAGGAGAAATCGACGCTTCTGGCCGAGCTGGATCGTGCCGAACACTATTCGGCCAGGGCGGAAGCTGACACTGCGACCCTGGTGGCGGAGCAGAATCGTCGATTCGAGCAGCAACAAACGACCGGAAGCCAGCGCACCGCCGAGCGGGAAGCGTTGTGGGGAAAAGATGCAGCGGAACGTCTGGCCCAACTGGATGCGGAGCGCGCGCAATGGGATGCGCGGATCGAACACTATCTGTTTGCGCGTTCCCGGATCGATGCGGATCACACACTCTCTGCGGCCGCGCGCGCGCAGGCGCTGGCGACATTGCGCGCCCAGCATTTCAATGCTGCCGAACAGCGGCGTATCGCATCGCTGGAGGCGATCGGGCAATTGAAACCGGGCGGCTAGTCGCGCGCAGCGACTGGCACGATCATGTCCCCGGTGGTAGCTGGCCTCTGCGGTATTCCGGCATCGATGCGATCATTTCGGCCAGCGAATTGGCAAGCGAATGCTCGGCCAACAGTGCCGCGTCCGCACCTCGCTGCAGCAGATGTTTCACAGCCGCTTCGCTGTGCGCGCGGGCAAGCACCGGGATCGGATGCTCTCCTTCCTTGAGGCGCTTCACCACCTTGCCTGCTTCCAGTGCATCGGGGATGGTCAGCACTGCCAACGACGCTTCGCGCGGCATGGCTTCCGACAGCACGTCGGGATCGGCGGCATTGCCGCGAATGGCGGCGTGACCCGCCGCTCGCGCATTGATCACACGGTCACCGTCGTTGTCGATCACCATGAAGGGAATATTCGCCTTCACCAACTCCGCAGCGAGGCGCGTGCCGACGCTGCCGTATCCGATCAGCAGGATATGGCCCTTTTCCGGTCGCGTGGCGGTGGCTTGTTGCGGCTCCTTCGCACGCGTGCGGCGTGCGAGCAGCGCAAAGACCAGCGGGTTGAGCATGATCGACAGGATCGCGCCTGCCAGCACCAGGTCGCGCGACTCTGGCGACATCACTTTGAGCGAAACGCCAAGACCGATCAGGATGAAGGAGAACTCGCCGATCTGCGCCAGGCTGGCGGCGATGGTCAGTGCGATGTCGTTGGACTTGCCCAGCATCCGTACCACCACCCAGGCCGCCAGTGATTTGCCGACCATGATGATCGCCAAGGTCTCCATCACTTCCAGCGGGTGTTCGACCAGGATGCCCGGGTCGAACAACATCCCGACCGACACGAAGAACAGCACCGCGAATGCATCGCGCAGCGGCAGCGAGTCCTCGGCGGCCTTGTGCCCGAACGGCGATTCGTTGAGCAGCATGCCGGCGAAAAACGCGCCGAGCGCGAATGACACGCCGAACAGTTCCGCCGCTCCGAACGCCACGCCCATCGCACAGGCCAGCACGAACAGGGTGAACAACTCGCGCGAGCCGGTACCGGCCACTCGCTCAAGCACCCAAGGCAGCACGCGGCGGCCGACGATCAGCATCAGCGCGACGAATCCGCCGACCTTGGCGGCGGTCGCCATCAAGGCGGTGCCAAGCCCGACGCCGGTGTCGCCGCCGACGCTACCCGCGAGCGCG
>JBGSID010000080.1:0-23027 GCA_041751895.1 Lysobacteraceae bacterium
TGCACGACGCGATGGAAGACTGCGGCATCACCAAGGTCGAGCTGATCGAGAAGTTCGGCGCGCCCACGGCCGAGCTGGTGGACGGCCTGACCAAGCTCGACAAGCTGCAGTTCAGCACGCGTGAAGAAGGCCAGGCCGAGAGCTTCCGCAAGATGCTGCTGGCGATGGCGCGCGACCTGCGCGTGATCCTGATCAAGCTCGCCGATCGGCTGCACAACATGCGCACGCTGGGTGCGCAGAGCCCTGAAGCGCGCACGCGCATCGCCCGCGAAACCTTGGAGATTTACGCGCCCATCGCGCAGCGCCTGGGCATGAACCTTATGAAGGCCGAGCTGCAGGACCTGGGTTTCCGCGCGATGCATCCGTGGCGGCATGCGGTATTGGCGCGCCGGATACGCAGTCAGCCCGTTGTGCGCCGCGAGTCCCTGGCGAAGATCGAGGCGCAGCTGGCGCAGCGGCTGACCAAGGAGGGCTTCGAGTTCCGGCTGGTCGGCCGGGTCAAATCGCCGTGGAGCATCTACACCAAGCTGCGCGCCGAGGGCAAAAGCTTCGCGCAGGTGATGGACGTCTTTGGCTTCCGGCTGGTCGTGCGCTCCGTGCCTGAGTGCTATCACGCGCTTGGCGTGGTGCATTCGGTGTTCAAGCCCGTGGACGGGCGTTTCCGCGATTTCGTGGCGATCCCCAAAGCCAACGGCTACCAGTCGCTGCACACGGTGCTGTTCGGGCCGTATGGTTCGCCGATCGAAGTCCAGATCCGCACCGAGGAAATGGATCTCATCGCCGAGCGCGGTATCGCCGCCCACTGGTCCTACAAACATGGCGGCGAGGCCAGCGGCGCGCAGAACCGTGCGCAGTCGTGGGTCGCGAATCTGATCGAATCGCAGCGCGCGACCGGCTCATCGCTGGAATTCCTCGAGAACGTCAAGATCGATCTGTTTCCCGACGAGGTGTACCTGTTCACGCCGAAGGGCGACATCATGGCGCTGCCGCGCAATGCCACCACGTTGGATTTCGCCTACGGCGTGCATACCGATGTCGGCAATCATGCGGTCGCTGCGCGCGTCGACAAGAAGCTCGTGCCGCTGCGCACCAAACTGTGCAGTGGCCAGAGTGTCGAAGTCATCACCGCGAAATCCGCAGCGCCGAAGCCGCAATGGCTGGAGTTCGTGGTGACGGGCAAGGCGCGTACCGCGATCCGGCACCAACTGAAACAGCTCGAGCACGAGGACGCGGTGCAACTCGGTCATCGCATGCTCGACCGCGCGCTGGAAGGCGTCGACACCTCCCTCGACCGGCTGCCGCCGGCGCGTTTGGAGGCCTATCTTGCCGATCACCGCTATCCACGATTGGAGGCGCTGCTCGCCGATATCGCGCTTGGCAACCGCATGCCGACCCAGGTCGCGCAGGTGCTTGCGCATAGGTTGCCGGACAAGCAGGATGCCGTCGACATCGCCTTCAGCAGTGCCTACCAGGGCGACAAGATCCTGATCACCGGTGCCGAGCGCGGCGTCGTGACCTTCGCCAACTGCTGCATGCCGATCCCCGGCGACGATGTCATGGGGTATCACTCGGCCGGACGTGGCATCGTGGTGCATCGCATCGATTGTGCGAACGTCGCCGAGTACCGGAAATCTCCCGAGCGATGGGTGGCGATCGGCTGGGATCGGCAGGTCAGCGGCGATTTCCAGGTGGGATTACGGGTCGAAGTCGAGAATCGTCCGGGCGTGTTGGCCCAGGTCGCCGCCGCTATCGCACAGGCCGATTCGAACATCGATGCCGTGGAATATCTTGATCGCGACAAGAATATCGCCGTGATCCGTTTCGGTATCGAAGTCAGCGACCGCACCCATCTCGCCGAAGTGATCCGCCGCGTGCGCAGACTCGGTGTAGTGCAGGGCGTGCAGCGGATGTAGGTCGGGCCCTGGCCCGACATTGCGGCCGTTCCTTTTTCAGCCGTGAGCACGGAATGCGATGGTTTCGATCATTGCGCCATTCGACTGGAATAGCTGCAATGTCGGACCAAGGCCACACCGACAACGCTAAACTAAGGCCGTCTTCCATTCATCGAGCGCAGTCATGTCCCGCGAACCGATCCATACCCCCAATGCCCCGGCCGCCATCGGCCCGTACTCGCAGGCCGTCCGTGCCGGCGACATGGTCTTTCTTTCCGGTCAGATTCCGCTGGATCCGAATTCCGGCCTGATCGTGGAAGGCGACATCAGTGCGCAGGCGAAGCAGGCATTTGCCAATCTGCGTGCGGTGTGTGATGCCGCCGGTGGTTCGTTCGCCAACGTCGTCCGTGTCGGCCTGTATCTGACCGATCTTTCCGAATTCGCGGCGGTCAATGCGGCGATGGAAGCCGCCTTCGATGCGCCGTATCCCGCGCGTTCGACCATCGAAGTCTCGGCCTTGCCGCGCGGAGCGAAATTCGAGGTCGATGCGATCATGGTGTTGCGCTGATCGCGCATCGCTGATCGTGCGCCGCCAAATCCAGACGGTCATCAACGCCACAGCACATGGCCACACCGCTGGCTGACCAAGCCCTAAGAAACGATGTCGCCGCGATGCCGCTGACGCGGTTGTCCGGCGTCGGCGACCGCGTGGCGGAAAAGCTTGCCGCACGTGGACTGCTGACGCTGCAGGATCTGTGGTTCCATCTGCCACGGCAATACGAAGACCGCACCACGCTGACCCCGATCCGTGCCCTGCAACCCGGCCTGGCGGCGCAGGTGGAAGGTACGGTCGAAGCCGCTGAGCGCAGTTATCGCGGTCGACCGATGCTGCGCGTCGCCATCGGCGATGGCTCGTATTCGACGCTCGTCCTGCGGTTTTTCCATTTCCGCTCGCAGCAGATCGCGCATTTCGCGCCGGGTACGCGGGTGCGGGTGTACGGCACGCCGCGACCGGGGCAGCATGGTCTGGAAATCGTGCATCCCAGTTATCGCATTCTGGGCGGCGCGAATGATGCCATCGATCCCGCGCTCAGCGACCGGCTTGATCCGATCTACCCTGCGATCGACGGGATCGGCCCGGCAGTGATGCGCAAATTGATCGACCAGGCACTGCAGCGGTTGCCGGATGAATCCGCCATGGAGTTGCTGCCGGCCGATGTGCTTGCGAAAGAACAACTCTGCGTTGGTTTGCCATCGCTGCGCGTGGCGCTGTCGACGCTGCATCACCCGCCGCAGGACTGCGATCTCCAGTCATTGATGGCAGGAACGCATCCGGCGCAGCGCCGATTGGCGTTGGAAGAACTGCTCGCGCATCACCTCAGTCTGCGCCGGCAGCGGATCGCGATGCAGGCGTACAGCGCGCCCGCGCTGCGGCGTGGCAAGCGCGTGGTTGCGCTGCGGAAGGCGCTGCCGTTCGCACTGACGCGCGCACAGGAACGTGTCTTCACTGAGATCCGCGACGATCTTGCCAAACCCGTGCCGATGCTGCGGCTGGTGCAGGGCGATGTCGGCAGCGGCAAAACCGTGGTAGCGGCCATGGCGGCGATGCTCGCGATCGAACAGGGCAAACAGGCAGCGCTGATGGCGCCGACCGAGTTGCTCGCCGAACAGCATCTGGCGAATCTGCGCGGTTGGCTCGAACCACTCGGTGTACGCGTGGTCTGGCTCGCGGGCAAAGTCACCGGCAAGGCCCGCGAGGCAGTGCTTGCCGATATCGCCGGTGGCGGTGCGGAAATGGTGGTCGGCACGCACGCGTTGATGCAGGAGGGCGTGGTGTTCCGTGACCTCGCGCTGGCCATCGTCGACGAGCAGCATCGTTTCGGCGTGCATCAGCGGCTCGCGCTGCGCGACAAAGGCAGTGCCGGTTCGAATGTGCCGCATCAACTGGTGATGACCGCCACGCCCATTCCGCGCACATTGGCGATGGCCGCGTACGCCGATCTTGATGTGTCCGCCATCGACGAACTGCCGCCCGGGCGCACGCCGGTGCAGACCGTCGTGCTGAGTGCGGAGCGCCGCCCGGAACTGATCGAGCGCATTCGTGGCGCCTGCGGCGAAGGCCGACAGGCCTATTGGGTGTGTACGCTCATCGATGACAGCGACGAAGTCGTTGCGCAGGCCGCGCAGAGTACGTTCGAGGCCTTGAGTCAGCAGATTCCGGAGTTGCGGATCGCGTTGGTGCACGGCCGGATGAAGGCCGGCGAAAAACAGAAGACCATGGCCGCGTTCAAGGCCGGTGAAGTGCAGTTGCTGGTGGCGACGACGGTGATCGAAGTCGGCGTCGACGTGCCGAATGCATCGCTGATGATCATCGAGAACGCCGAACGGCTCGGCCTCGCGCAACTGCATCAGCTGCGTGGGCGGGTCGGGCGTGGCAGCACGGCATCGAGCTGCGTGCTGTTGTATCAAGCGCCGTTGTCGCAGATGGCCCGCCAGCGCTTGGCGACCATGCGCGAGACCAATGACGGGTTCGTGATTGCCGAGAAAGACCTGCAACTGCGGGGCCCGGGCGAATTGCTCGGCACCCGCCAGACCGGGATTGCCGCATTCCGGATCGCCGATCTCGCCCGCGACGCGGCGTTGCTGCCGACCGTGCAGCGCATCGGTGAAGCTTTGATGTCGACGTCGCCGGAGTTGGCCGAACGCGTCACCCAGCGTTGGATCGGTGGCGCTGCGCGCTACGCAAGCGCGTAGCGACGCTCAACCGGCCTCGTCGTCGATGGCTTCGCCCGGCGTCGGGCAATAGATATCGTGCAGCGTCTGGATGAGCTGATGCACCGGCCCATCCACAACCGAGTAATAGACGTTCTGCGATTCGCGCCGCGTCTGTACCCAGCCGCCTTCACGCAACACGGCCAGATGCTGTGACAGTGCCGATTGACTCAGCTCGATCTCGGCGTTGATCTCGCCAACGGTTCGCTCGCCGTCGATCAGCAGACACATCACCCTCAGTCGTTGCGGATTCGACAGCGCCTTCAGAAGCTCGACGGCCTGTTCGGCCTGTTCCTGCATTTTCGCGCCGAGCGCGGACGCTGTCCTTGAAGTCTTTACGGCCATGTTCAGGCGCCCTCCACGGTGCCGTTCGTATCGAGCCATCGCGTGTAGCCGCCGGCCAACGATAGCGGCCGGTCGAACCCCAGACGTTTCAGGGCTTCTGCTGCCAGCGCCGAACGCCCGCCGGTGCGGCAATACAGGATCACCGGCTCGCGTCGATGCGACAGATGCGGGTCGGTCTTGAAGTTCAGGGCAGGGTGGCCGTCAACCTGGAATTCGAGCACCCCGCGCGGAATGTTCACCGAGCCCGGAATGCGTCCTGCCGCGAACTCTTCCGGCTCGCGTACATCGATTACGGGAATGCCTTCGAGCTGCAGCGCACTGAGGCGCTCGACATCGATTTCTTCGATCACGGCCCGCGCCTGGGCCACGAGATCCTGAGCGGTGTACGGCATGAATAGCTCCTACTGAAGGGTGGTTGACAGTCTAACAAGCTCTAATTAAGATATATCTAATTTAGATATTTGGCAATTAATGCCGGGAGGCGTCATGAGCAGCATTGTCGTGATCGGAGCGGGTTTGGCGGGCATGAGTGCGGCATATGAGTTGCGGGATACTCTGGGCAAGGACCACGAAATCACGGTGGTCGGCGAGGGCGATCGGTTCAGTTTCACGCCCTCCAACCCATGGGTCGCGGTCGGCTGGCGCAAACAGGACGAAGTCACGCTGAAAGCCGGCGAGCATCTGGGCAAGAAAGATATCCGCTTCCGCCAGGATGGGGTGGCGAAGATCGATGCCGACGCCCATTGCGTACACACCGGTGATGGCGACATCCTCGCTTATGACTACCTGCTGATCTGCACTGGGCCCAAACTGGCTTTTGAGGAAGTGCCCGGCAGCGGCCCTGACGGTGGCTACACCCAATCGGTCTGCACCACGCCGCATGCGATGCATGCGTGGGAAGCCTATGAAGCATTCCTGAAGCAACCCGGCCCGGTCGTGGTCGGAGCGATGGCTGGTGCCAGTTGCTTCGGACCGGCCTACGAATTCGCGATGATCCTCGATGCCGACCTGCGCAAGCGCAAGCTGCGCGACAAGGTGCCGATGACCTTCGTCACCAGCGAACCCTACATCGGCCACATGGGGCTCGGCGGCGTTGGCGATTCCAAAGGTCTGATGGAATCGGAAATGCGCCAGCGTCATATCAAATGGATCACCAATGCCAAGGTGATGGAGGTCAATGCAGGTGAAATGCAGGTGGTCGAACACGACGACAAAGCACAGCCGATGAAAGAGCACGTGTTGCCGTTCGCTTATTCGATGATGCTGCCATCGTTCAAGGGTGTGGATGCCGTGGCGGGGGTCGAAGGGTTGTGCAATCCGCGCGGGTTTGTTCTGGTGGACAAGCATCAGCGCAATCCGAAATATCCGCGCATCTTCGCGGCCGGCGTCTGTGTCGCGATTCCACCGGTCGAAGTCACGCCGATCCCTACAGGAGCACCGAAAACGGGCTTCATGATCGAATCGATGGTCACTACCATCGTCCGCAATATTGCTGCTGAAATGAAAGGCGAAGCGGCGACGTTCGAAGGCACATGGAATGCAGTGTGTCTCGCCGATATGGGTGACACCGGCATGGCCTTCGTCGCGCTGCCGCAGATTCCGCCACGCAATGTCACCTGGACCAAATCCGGAAAATGGGTGCATCTGGCGAAGATCGCGTTCGAAAAATATTTCCTCTACAAGATGCGCAACGGCACCAGCGAGCCGATCTACGAAAAATACGTGTTGAGCGCGCTTGGTATCGAGCGGTTGAAATGAATCGTTCCCCTGACCTGACGGAGTAATGACATGAATCTCGACCGTGCCGTGATGGCGTTTGCCGGAATAATGATCTTGATCAGTATTGCGCTGACCCACTTCGTGTCACCTTGGTGGTGGCTATTCACTGCGTTCATCGGCCTCAATCTTCTGCAGGCGAGCTTCACTGGCTTCTGCCCTGCGGCCATTCTCTTCAGAAAGCTGGGAGTAGGCAGCGGATGCGCCTTCAAATAAATCCATCGATACGCTTCCTTGCAGCGACGTCGCTCGTTTTGACGCTCGCTGCGTGTGGTAGCGAAAAAGTGGCGTCCGAAAAAGCGCCCTTGCCGAAGTTGGAAACCTACGTTGTCGCCATTGGCGATGCGCAGGCCGGGCGCAGTTGGGATGGCGTCGTCGAAGCGGTGCGGGAAGCGGTGTTGTCTGCGCAGACAAGCGGTCGTGTCAAGGCAGTGGATGTCGATGTGAATGATCGCGTCGTTGCCGGACAAACGTTGCTGCGTTTGAGTGTGGTCGAGCAACAGGCAGGTGTCGATGCGGCGCGTGCGCAGTTGCGCGCCATGGAAGCATCGGCGATTGAAGCGGAGCGCAACTATCAGCGTTACGCTTCACTCGTGAAAGACAATTTCGTTTCACGCGCGCAGCTCGATCAGGCGCGCGCCGCACGGGATGCTGCGAACGCCACGCGCGATGCCGCACGCGCGCAACTGGCGTCGGCGGGGCAGAATGCGGACTACACCACGGTGCGTGCGCCCTATGCCGGTATCGTTGCTGCGCGGAATGTCGAGCCCGGCGAGTCGGTGGCGCCTGGCCAGTCTTTGCTGACGGTGTATGCGCCGGATGATCTGAGAATCGAAGTGCGTGTGCCGCAGTCCGATGCCGAGGCCATTCGTGCGCAGCCATCCGCGCGTGTTTATTTCGGTGAAGGTGATGCGGTGAATGCGCGCCAGGTCGTAGTTTACCCGAGTGCAGATCCGGCCAGTCACAGTGTCGTCGTGCGCGTGCTGTTACCTCAGATGGATGTGCCGGTGGCACCGGGTACGACTGCGAAAGTCGTGTTCCCGATCGCAGGGGCCGAGAACATTCTGCGTGTGCCCGTGGCGGCGGTGTCCAGCCGTGGCGAACTGACCGGTGTTTATGTATTGAAAGATGGCGCGCTCGCGCTTCGGCAAGTGCGCTTGGGCGCGCTGACAGGTGAGTCGGTGGAAGTATTGGCTGGTTTGCGCGCCGGCGATGTCGTCGTCCGCGATCCCCAGGCTGCGCTGTTGGCGCTGGTGACTCAGCGCGAAGCGACGGGTGCGACTCATGAGTGATCTGTCGCCACCCCGGCTCGGTGTCTCCGGTCGCATCGCGAAGGCTTTTCAGGCGAATCCATTGACGCCGATCCTGGCGCTGATGGGTTTGATTCTCGGTCTGGTGGCGGTATTGATCACACCGCGCGAGGAAGAGCCGCAGATTGATGTGACGATGGCCAACGTCTTCGTGCCCTTCGCCGGTGCAGATGCGCGTGATGTCGAACAGCTGGTGAGCTATCCACTGGAGCAGAAACTGTCCGAGATCGAAGGCGTCAAGCATGTCTATTCGATCAGCCGTCCCGGCATGGCGATCCTGACGGTCGAATATACGGTTGGCGTGGAGCGGCAGTCGGCGATTGTCCGCCTTTACAACCAGGTGTTCTCGAACCAGGACTGGTTGCCGCCGAATGCCGGTGTCGGTCAGCCCTTGATCAAACCCAAAGGTATCGACGATGTGCCGGTGATGGCGCTGACGCTGTGGTCCGACAACGCTGATACCGGTGTCGAGCAACTCGCTGCAGTCGCGCGCACGCTCGAAACCGAGCTGAAACGAACGCCTGGCACGCGCGATGTCTACACCATCGGTGCGCCGGATCGCGTGGTGGCAGTGACGCTCGATCCGACACGGCTCGCGGCGTTCGGATTGAGTATCGATGAAGTCGCACAATCGCTGCAGGCTGCGAACGTCGTACAGCATGTCGGCGAGCGAGTCGGTGGCGGAAAAACCGGCGAAGGCCGCGCCACACCGGTGACGGCCGGCCGTTTCCTTGCCAACCGCGACGATGTCGCCGAGTTGGTACTGGGTGTGCAGGATGGCAAGCCGGTGAGGCTTGTCGATGTTGCAGACATACGGGCGGGAATTGATGTGCCGGCAAGCTTTGTCTGGCACTCGGTGCCTGCGGGTCAACCCGGCCCGAAGGCTGGCATCGCGCCTGCGGTCACGATCGCCATCGCGAAGAAACCCGGCAGCAACGCCGCCGATATCACGACGGCGATCACGCAGCGGATCGAGACGTTGAAAGGCGAGTTGATCCCTGAAGGCATCCATGTCGAGGTCGTGCGCGACTACGGCCAGACCGCGACCGACAAGGCGCAGAAGCTCATCCAGAAACTTTTTTTCGCGACGATGTCGGTGGTGCTGCTGGTGCTCTTCGCACTGGGCCGGCGCGAGGCGCTGGTGGTGGGTGCGGCGGTGGTGTTGACGCTCGCGTTGACGCTGTTCGCATCGTGGGCGATGGGTTTCACGCTCAATCGCGTGTCGCTGTTCGCACTCATTTTCTCGATCGGTATTCTGGTCGATGACGCCATCGTCGTGGTCGAGAACATCCATCGCCACATGGCGCGTGGCGGAAAGACGCTGCGTGAAGCCATCCCGCCCGCAGTGGATGAAGTTGGTGGGCCCACCATCCTCGCGACGTTCACGGTGATCGCGGCGCTGCTGCCGATGGCATTCGTCAGCGGTCTGATGGGCCCTTACATGCGGCCGATTCCGATCAACGCATCCGCAGGCATGGTGATCTCGCTGGCGGTGGCATTGGTGGTCACGCCATGGCTGTCGCTGAAACTGTTGAAGCCGCATGTGGCGCACGCCGATGGAAACGCGCCGGGCAAGTTGCACAGGCTGTTCTCGCGGGTGATGACGCCCTTCCTGAATAACGAGGACGTGGAGCATGACCGCGCGCCGCAGCGGCGACTGGCGCTGTTCGGTGGAATGGCCGTTCTGGTGCTGTTGGCGGCGAGTCTCGCCGTGGTGCAACTGGTCGTGCTGAAGATGCTGCCTTTCGACAACAAGTCGGAAATCCAGGTAGTCGTGGACATGCCGGAAGGCAGCACATTGGAAACGACGAATGCATTGTTGACCGAGTTGTCGGCGACAGCATCGACGCTGCCGGAAGTGTTGAGTATCCAGGGCTACGCGGGCACGTCCGCGCCGATCAATTTCAACGGGCTCGTTCGCCAATACTTTCTTCGCAGTGGCGCCAATGTCGGCGATCTGCAGGTGAATCTCGTCGACAAGCATCATCGCGACCGCAAGAGCCATGACATCGCGCGTGCGATCCGCCCGCAGCTCGATGCAGTCGGCAAACGTTACGGCGCGTCGGTGAAGGTCGTGGAAGTGCCGCCGGGTCCGCCGGTGCTCTCGCCGCTGGTGGCCGAAGTCTATGGCCCGGACTATGCGCGCAGTCGCGGCATCGCGCTCGCGCTGGAGCAGCGTTTCCGTGGAACAGACGGTATCGTCGACATCGACACCACGGTGGAAACGGCAGCACCGCGAGAGGTGCTCGTCGTTGATCGCGCGCGCGCGACCCGCCTCGGTATCGCGCAATCGACAATCGTGAATACGCTCGCCGCTGCGGTTGGTGGATACGACGCGACCTATGTGCAGGATGGCGTGTCGCGCTATCCCCGGCCGGTGCGCTTGCGTACGCCCATCGCCGATCAGGCAGGCCTTGATCGCCTGCTCGCGCTTTCGGTGAAGGGCGGGCAGGGGCAAAGTGTGGCGTTGTCAGAAGTAGTGACTGTCGTGAAAGCCCTTTGGGATGGTGCGATCTATCACAAGGATCTCTTGCCGGTGGTCTACGTTCTGGGCGACGAGGCCGGCGAGCTCGACAGCCCGCTCTACGGGATGTTCGATGTCGTCAGTCAGGTGTCCGACAATGTTATCGATGGACACACGGTGTCGCAGTTTTTCATCAGTCAGCCTGCCGACACGTCAGGTTATGCGATCAAGTGGGACGGTGAGTGGCAGATCACCTACGAAACCTTCCGTGACATGGGCATCGCCTATGCGGCCGGGCTCGTATTGATCTATCTGTTGATCGTGGCCCAGTTCCGCAGCTATCTGGTGCCGCTGGTCATCATGGCGCCGATCCCGATGACCGTGATCGGCGTGATGCCGGGCCATGCGCTGCTGGGCGCGCAGTTCACTGCGACGTCGATGATCGGCATGATCGCGCTGGCCGGCATCATCGTGCGTAATTCGATTCTTCTGGTGGATTTCATCAATCAGGCCGTGGCCGAAGGCCGAAGTATCCGCGATGCAGTCATCGAGGCCTGCGCGGTGCGCGCACAACCGATCGTGCTGACGGCCGTCGCTGCGATGCTTGGGGCATTCTTCATCCTCGATGATCCGATCTTCAATGGTCTGGCGGTGTCGTTGATTTTCGGCATTCTGGTCAGCACTGTATTGACGCTGGTGGTGATTCCGCTGTTGTATTACGTCTATCTGACCCGCCGTGCCAAGATGGCGGCCGTCGAACAGGAGTAGAAGGCATGAACGCCGACGACACATCACTGCAGATCGCCTGCCCGCATTGCCATGCGATCAATCGTGTTCCCGCCGCGCGGCTCGTCGATGCGCCGCTGTGTGGACGGTGCAAGCGCGTTCTGTTCGAAGCTGCGCCACTCACGCTGACGACCGAGAATTTCGAGGCGAATGCGCAGCGCAGCGATCTGCCGCTGCTCGTCGACTTCTGGGCGTCATGGTGCGGCCCATGCAGGACGATGGCGCCGCAGTTCGAGGCCGCTGCGGCACAGTTGGAACCATCGGTCCGTCTCGCGAAACTCGATACCGAAGCCGAGCAGGGGCTCGCAGGGCGCTATGGCATCCGCAGTATCCCCACAATGATACTGTTGCATCGTGGGCGCGAACTCGCACGCCACAGCGGTGCGCTGTCGATGGCGCAGATCGTGGCATGGACGCGGCAGCATTTGCCACGATAATTAAATTATGTTCGTATGTTTTCTTCATGTGTTCCATCTTTGACGATTCATGCGCTATAGGAGATCGCTGATGTCGTTTCGACTTCCCGCTACGGTGTTTGCACTGGCCCTGTGTATTTCCGCCGCAGTTCACGCGCGCGAATCCGAGGCGCCAGCGCCGGTCGTGGCCGAAGCGCCTTGGTTGCAGACGCAGGGCATGAATCTCTACTCGTCCGGACAGCCGACGAAAGCGCAGTTTCAGAATCTGCTGGAGAAGGGAGTGCAGGTCGTGATCGATCTGCGTGCCGACGATGAAACGCCGGACTTCGATGAGGCGGCCTATGTGCGCGGACTCGGCTTGCAGTATCTCGAATTGCCGGTACGCGGCAAGCAGGGACTGACGCGCGAGAATGTGCTGTCGCTGGACTCGTTGTTCTTGCAGGCAGGTGAGCGTCCATTGCTGTTGCACTGCAGTAGCGGCAACCGCGTCGGTGCGATGATGGCGCTTCGCGAAGCGTGGTTGCATGGTGCGACGCCAGAACAGGCGCTCGTGGTTGGTCGTGCCTGGGGCATGAAGAGTCTTGAGCCGGACGTGACTGCCTTGCTGCAAGGTGCGTCGCAGGGCGCGGTGGCGCCAGCGGCAGTGATCAAGATTGCGCCCGCGCAGACCGCTGGGATGCGTGCAGAGACATCGAACTGACCGCATCCTTCACGGCACCGATTTTTTTGACATCGATGATACCGGTATCGACGTCATGCCGTTATCGTCAGAGCCGTCACGCATCCCCCATTCTTCCCGCACGGAATGCCATTCATGAGTAGTGAACAGATCAAGATCACTTTGACCCAGGTGTCTGACTACACCTTCAACGTTTCCTTCGACGACACCGATATTCCGGATCTGCTCGTCGACGAACCGGCGCCGCTTGGCAGCGGAAACGGTCCGAATCCCAGTCGCATGCTGTTGGTGGCGATCGCCAACTGTCTCTCGGCGAGTCTGCTGTTCGCGATGCGCAAGTACAAGAACAGCCCCGGTACGTTACGCGCCGAAGTGCGCGGCACGCTGGGTCGCAATGCAGAGACTCGCTTGCGTGTGCAGCATGTCGATGTCGATCTGCATCTGCCTGACGCCGCCGAAGGCTACGAGCACTTCGAGCGCGTTCTCCAGCAGTTCGAGCATTTCTGCGTGGTGACCGAGAGTGTGCGCAGCGGGATAGAGATTGCGGTACAGGTCCACGACGCCAGTGGTGAAGTATTGCATCGCAGCATCAACGAACTCTCCGCGTAAGACCTAGGGCCTTCGCTCAAAACTGGTCGAGTGGTAGTTTCAGATAGCGCACGCCGTTGTTTTCGGGTTCTGGCAATTCCCCTGCACGGATGTTGACCTGTATCGCAGGCAGAATCAGTGTCGGCATCGTCAGGGTTGCATCGCGAGCCGTACGCACCGCGACGAAGTCGTCTTCATCGACACCCGTATGCACGTGGATGTTGCCTGTCTTCTGCGCGGCGATCGTGGTCTCGCAGGCATACGCGCGGCCGCCTGGGCCATAATCGTGGCATACGAACACGCGGGTATCGTCGGGTAGCGCGAACAGACGCTGGATCGATCGAAACAGCTTGCGCGCATCGCCGCCGGGGAAATCGCAGCGTGCGGTACCGCCGTCGGGCATGAAGATGGAGTCGCCGACGAACAGCGCATCGCCAATCCGATACGCCACGCTGTCGTTGGTATGCCCAGGCACTGCAATCACTTCTGCATCAATGCTGCCAACCGTGAAGCGTTCGCCGTCGGCGAACAGATGGTCGAACTGCGAGCCATCGACCGGGAAATGCTCGCCGAGGTTGTAGATCGGTCGGAACGTTTTCTGCACTTCGACGATACCTGCACCGATCGCCAGTCGCGCGTTCGAGAACTGCGATTTCAGCCAGGCGCCCGCGCTGAGATGATCCGCGTGCGCGTGGGTTTCGAGGATCCAGCGCACGTCGAGTGACTGTGCCTCTATGTGGTCGACGATCTGCTGCGCTGATGTTGTGGATGTGCGGCCGGATTTGGCGTCGAAATCGAGTACGGGGTCGATGATGACGGCGTGCCGCTGGTCGGGGTCAACGACGACATGGCTCCAAGTCCAAGTGTCGGCGTGGAAGAAGGGCGTGACGACGGGGTTCATGGCCTGCTCCTGCGGGCGGTTCGATGGTTCGGGCTGCGGCCTTTTGTCCGTCGATTCTAACGCCGCGCGGTAACGTCATCGCTTGTGTGGGCGTCAGCCTGCATAATTCCGCGATGAACAATAAACTTCCCCTGCTGATTGATACCGACCCTGGCGTGGATGACGCGCTGGCCCTGTTGATGGCATTCGATGCGCCGCATCATGACGTGGTCGCGTTGACCATCGCTGCCGGCAATGTCGGCTTGACCCATACCGTCGCCAATGCGCTGAAGCTGTGCGAAATCGCGGGCGTCGAAGTGCCCGTCTACGCAGGCTGCGATGCGCCGTTGCTGCATCCTGCACCCGATGCTTCATACGTGCACGGGCGCGACGGATTTGGTGACATCGACTACACCCCAGCCGCGAAACAGGCCGAAGCCGAGCATGCGGCGCTGGCGATCATCCGGTTGTCGCACACCCATGCCGACAAGCTCGTCGTATGCATGCTCGGGCCGCTGACCAACTTGGCGGTGGCGCTGAAACTTGATCCGACCCTGCCGCATCGTGTCGGCCGGATCGTCGTGATGGGCGGTGCCGTGACCGGGCAGGGCAACACCTCGCCCGTGGCCGAATTCAACATCGGTTTCGACCCCGAAGCCGCGCATCTGGTCTTCGGTGCTTTCGCGGAAGCTGGCAAGATCGTGGAAGTGGCCGACTGGGAGGCCGTGATCCGCCACGGTTTTCTGCACACCGAGGTCGAGCGTTGGCTGCAGGCTGATCACCCCCGGGCGCGATTCTACGAAGCGATCTCGCGCAAGACACGTGAGTGGTCCGCCGGTCTGCGTGGAGAGCGTTGGCACGCTGCCGATGCCCTTGCGATGGCGTTGCTGGTTGCACCGGAAGGCGTGCGTAAAAAAGCGGTCCGGCCGCTGCGGGTGGAGCTGACCGGAGCGGAGACCCGGGGCGCGACGGTGGTCGACTGGAACCGCCGCAGCGGGCGTCCGGACAATGCCGAGATCCTGCTGTCCTATGATCAGGACGGGTTCGAGGCCTTGATCCGACAGGCTTTACGCGCCGGCTGAAGGGCGCGCAGCTTTCTTTGTCCAGACCGCTTGAGTCGAGGTGGGGGAGGTCGGTATAATGCTCGGCTTTCCGCTCAACTCTGGTGCAGCCATGAAGGCCGACATCCATCCCGAATACCGTCAGGTCGTGTTCCAGGACGTGACCTCGGACTTCAAGATCCTCACCCGCTCGACCCTTGGTAGCAAGGAAGTCGTCAAGTGGGAAGACGGCAACGAATATCCTCTGATCAAGATCGATATCTCGTCGTCGTCGCACCCGTTCTACACGGGTCAGCACAAGATCATCGATGCCGGCGGTCGCGTCGACAAGTTCCGCAAGCGCTACGGCAGCAAGTAAGTATTCGCTTGTACGACGCGGTCGGCTTCTCGCCGGTCGCGTCATTGCTTTCGCATTCAATTCACAATGGCCGCCATCTGGTGGCCGTTGTCATGCCCGTTCGTTGAAGCCACGGCACGCGCGACGCGTCATGCGACCAAAGTCCAGCGCCAGCGTTCCATGAACGATATGCGATAATTGCGGTTCGCCGCGACCACGGTTGCGGCTTCCTTCCCCGAACGTTCCGCCCGCGGCGGAAAGCTGTTCACGTCATCCAGGCTTCATTGGGAGTGCGCCGTGTCTCAACAGGATTCTTCCGTCCCCACCCAGGTCACCGTGACCGCCGGCGAGAAGTCGGTCATTCTGCCGGTGCATACCGGCACCCTCGGCAATTCCTGCGTCGATATCGCAAAACTGCCGAAAGAAACGGGTCTTTTTACCTACGATTCCGGCTTCATGGCCACTGCGTCATGCCGCTCCGCCATCACCTATATCGATGGCGACAATGGTGTGCTGATGTATCGCGGCTATCCGATCGAGCAGTTGGCCGAGCATTCGAGCTTCCTTGAAGTTGCCTATCTGCTCATGAACGGCGAACTGCCGAACAAGCAGGAGTTCGGCAAGTTCGAACACGAGGTCACGCATCACACGATGATGCACGAGGCCTTCCGTACGTTCCTGTTCGGCTTCCGCCACGACGCGCATCCGATGGCGATGCTGGTCGGCATGCTCGGCTCGATGGCCAGCTTCTATCACAACGAGCTGGACCTGGAAGATCCCGAACAGCGTCGTATGGCGGCGATCCGTCTGATTGCGAAGGTGCCGACGATCGCGGCCGCCTGTTATCGCTATTCCATCGGCTGGCCGATCCGCTATCCGAAAAACAATCTCGAATACGTCACCCGCTTCCTGCACATGATGAAGGAAGTGCCGAGCGAGCCGCTTGCGCTCAGCCCGATGGCTGCCAAGGCCATGGATCTGCTGTTCATCCTGCATGCGGACCACGAACAGAACGCCTCGACCTCGACGGTCCGTCTGGTCGGTTCCACCGGTGCGAATCCCTATGCGTGCGTCGCCGCAGGCGTGGCCGCGCTCTGGGGTCCGGCGCACGGCGGCGCCAATGAGGCCGTGCTGAAGATGCTCGAAGAGATCGGCCGCCCGGAGAACGTGCAGTCGGCGATCGACAAGGCCAAGAACAAGGAGTCGGGTTTCCGTCTCATGGGCTTCGGTCACCGCGTCTACAAAAACTTCGATCCACGCGCGAAGATCATCCGCGAGATGTGCCACAAGGTGCTGGCGGAATTGGGCGTCAACGATCCGTTGCTTGAAGTGGCGATGAAACTGGAAGAAGCGGCGCTGAAGGACGATTACTTCGTGCAGCGCAAGCTCTACCCGAACGTCGATTTCTACTCGGGCATCATCTACAAGGCACTGGGCATTCCGACCGAGATGTTCACCGTCATGTTCGCGATCGCGCGCACCGCCGGCTGGGTGGCGCATTGGCTCGAACAGCAGACCGATGCGGAGGCCAAGATCGGTCGTCCGCGTCAGATCTACACCGGCTATGCCGGGCGCGATTACACTGCGGTCGACAAGCGCTGATCGCAGATGCTCAAACAACAAAAAACCCCGCCAAAGCGGGGTTTTTTGTTGGAGCCGCAGATAGTTTGAGTGGCATCCTGCTGCCGTTGCTGCGGCTCAATCCATGGCTACACGTATCCTGTTCATGCCAACAGTGAGCGCAGCATCCACGCATTTTTCTCGTGGACCTGCAGTCGCTGCGTCATCAGGTCGGTGGTCGGGTCGTCGCCGGCGTTGTCGGCGATCTTGAGCGCTTTGCGCGCTGTGCGGCAGACGGCTTCGTTGCCGGTGACCAACTGGCGTACCATCTCGCGCCAGTCGGCGGTATCGGTGAGACCCGGCTCCTCGGCGATCGAGCTCAGTTTGATGAATTCGGCATAGGAGCCCGGGGCATTGAAGCCGAGTGCGCGGATGCGTTCGGCGATTTCATCAAGCGCGGTCCATTCTTCGGTGTACTGCCCTTCGAACATCACGTGCAGGGCGTTGAACATCGGACCCGTCACGTTCCAATGGAAGTTGTGGGTTTTGAGATACAAGGTGAAACTGTCTGCGAGGAATCGCGACAGACCTTCTGCAATTTTTTCGCGATCGGATGATGCGATCCCGATATCGATCTGCTGCGCGCTTGCAGCGGTTTCAGGTTTCGCGGATTTCTTCGATTTGGTCGGCTTGGCCATGATGGTCTCCTGAGCGGGGGAATCACACATGCGTCACCATACGACATTAAAAATGAGTTTTTGCCAACATACCGGGTGATGACGAAAGAACCTCAAAAATCAGGCAAGCCGCATGATCGCGCCCTGCAGAACGCAAGGCGCTCGATCGATGGTGCGCTTGCGAAGGACCGGGGACGGTTGCTGAGCCTGTGGTCTCGTTGGAATGCCAAGCCTGCGGACGACGCGGTGCAAGCGCTGTTCGCCGATGGATTGGCCAAATCCATCCGTGTGCGGGAGGCCCGTGTGGCATCGTTGCCGACAGCGGTCGAGATCGACCCGGCGCTGCCGATCGCGGGTGAAAGCGAACGCATCATTGCGTTGATCCGTGATCATCAGGTGGTGGTGATCGCGGGCGAGACCGGTTCGGGCAAGACCACACAACTGCCGAAATTGTGCATTGCCGCCGGCCGAGGTGCCGCCGGGATGATCGGTTGTACCCAGCCGCGACGCATCGCTGCGCGCGCGGTCGCGCGACGCGTGGCCGAGGAGTTGAAAGCACCGTTGGGTGGGCTGGTCGGTTATCAGGTGCGCTTCAACGACAACGTCGGTGAGCAGACGGCGATCAAATTCATGACCGACGGCATTCTGCTGGCGGAGATCCAATCCGATCGTTGGTTATCGAGTTACGACACGATCATTGTCGACGAAGCGCATGAGCGCAGTCTCAATATCGATTTCCTGCTCGGTTACCTGAAGCAGTTGTTGCCGAAGCGTCGCGATCTGAAAGTCATCGTGACGTCGGCGACGATCGATACTGAACGTTTTTCGCAGCATTTCGGCAATGCGCCGGTCGTGAACGTGGAAGGGCGCGGCTATCCGGTCGACGTACGCTATCGGCCGCTCAACGCCGGCAAGGACGAGGATGGCGACAGTGACGGTGATCGCTCGGTCCTGGATGGCATCGTGTCCGCCTGTGATGAGATCGCCCGCCAATCGCCGATGGGCGACGTCCTCATTTTTCTTCCCGGTGAGCGTGAGATCCGCGACGCGCATCAGGCGCTTGAAAAGCGCAAATACCGGCACACTGAAGTGCTGCCGCTGTATGCGCGGTTGTCGACGCGCGACCAGGACCGTGTCTTCAATCCGGGGCCGCAGCGACGGATCGTGTTGGCGACCAATGTCGCCGAAACGTCGTTGACGGTGCCGCGCATCCATTTCGTGGTCGATCCGGGTTTTGCGCGGGTGAAGCGCTACAGCCCGCGCCAGAAACTCGACCGGCTGCACATCGAAGCGATTTCGCAGGCCAGTGCCGACCAGCGCAAGGGTCGATGTGGACGCATCGCGCCCGGCACCTGCTATCGCATCTATTCCGAGGCCGATTTCCTCGCGCGCGATGCGTACACAGACCCCGAAATCCGTCGTGCGGCGTTGGCGGGCGTAATACTGCGCATGCTGTCGTTGGGGCTTGGTGGCATCGAAGAGTTTCCGTTTCTGGAGTCGCCGGATCAGCGAGCGGTCGCCGACGGCTGGCAACAATTGACCGAACTGGGTGCCATCGACGCCGACAGGAAGATGACCGCGATCGGTCGCACCATGGCGCGACTACCGGTGGACGTGAAACTGGCGCGCATGTTGATCGCCGCGCAGAAACACGGTTGCCTGCGCGAGATGCTTACCATCGCAAGCTTTCTCGGCATCCAGGATCCGCGCGAGCGCCCTTCTGACCAGCGCGGCGCGGCCGATGCGGCGCACGCGGAATTCGCAGATCTGAAGTCTGAATTCGTCGGTATTCTCAAGTTGTGGGAGGCGTATCGCGTCGCACACGAGGATCTGACCCAGTCGCAGTTGCGAAAATGGGCTGACAAGCATTTCCTTGGATTCCTGCGTCTGCGCGAATGGCGCGAGCTGCACAGGCAGTTGAAACTGTTGTGCGTCGAGTTGGGTTGGAAGGCTGAGGTCGGTGTCGATCTGTTCGGCGGAATGTCTGGCGAGCATACGGCGCGTCAGGGTGCGCCCGCCGCAGCCTTGCACCGTGCGCTGATCGCCGGATTGCCGACACAGATCGGACATCGCAGCGAACGCGGACTTTACGATGGCCCGCGTGGGCGCAAATTCACGATCTTCCCCGGTTCGCCGCTGTCGAAAAAACCGCCGCCATGGTTGCTGTCGGCGACGTTGCTCGATACCGAGAAAGTGTGGTCGATGACCAACGCCGCGATCGAGCCCGAGTGGGCGATCGACGAATTGCCGCATCTGCTCGCGCGCCGACATCATGACCCGCACTGGTCGCGTTCGCAGGGGCGTGTCGTTGGCAGCGAACAGATCAGCCTGTTCGGGCTGGTGTTGGCGCCGAAGAAGCCGTTGCACTACGGGGCGCTGTTTCCGTTGGAGTCTCGGCAGATCTTTGCCCGGGATGCGTTGGTGACCGGCGAGATCAACACCCGTGCACCATTCCTGTCGCGCAATCTTGCGCTGTTGGCGAAGGCGAAGGACGAAGAAGCGAAACAGCGTCGTGCCGGACTCGTCGTCGACGAGGATTGGCAGGCGAAGTGGTATCTGGATCGACTGCCTCCGCAGATACACAACCAGCATGCGTTGGATGCGTGGTACGGCAAGCTGTCGGCGGTGGATAAGGCCAAGCTCGAATGGTCGTTCGATGATTTGATGGTCGGCGATGCCAGTGATGCCGAACGTTTTCCGCCTTATCTCGCATTGGGCGATGTCCGTCTGGCGGTGCAATACCGGTTCGAGCCCGGCGCACCGGATGACGGCATGACCGTCGCGGTGCCGTTGCATCTGCTCAACGCGCTCGATCCGGCGCAGTTATCGTGGTTGGCACCAGGCTTCATCGCCGACAAGGCCGTGGCGTTGATCAAGTCTTTGCCGAAAGCGCTGCGCCGCAATTTCGTGCCGGCGCCTGATTTCGCCCGCGCATTTGCCGAAGCGCATGTGAAACCCGATGCGGACAGCTTCGAAGGCACGTTGGCGCGTTTCCTGAAGAAACTGACCGGTGCGGACGTGAGTGCGATCGATTTCGATGTTGCCGGCATCGATCCGCATCTGCGCGCGAACCTGCGCCTGCACGACGAGGGCGGACGTCATGTACTCGCTGAATCGCGTGATCTCGACGATCTGCGACAGCGTTTCGGCAAACGTGCAGCTGAAGCGTTTTCCGCGCGTGCGGCCGAAGGTTTGGCGCAGCAGGGGCTTACCGACTTCCCGTCGCAGCCGATTCCGGCTTCAGTGGCCGGCGCCGGTGGCGTGCCCGCGTATCCGGCGCTGCACGACGATGGTGACAGTGTGTCGCTGGCGGTCCATGCCGACCGGGGCGAAGCGCAGCGGTATCACCCGCAGGGCGTGCGCCGATTGTTGCGCCTTGCGTTGGCCGACAAGCTGAAACAAGCGCGCAAACAACTGACGGTGCAGGCGAAGACCTCCTTGCTGTATGCCGCGATCGAGTCGCAGTCACCGCGCAAGGATGGCCTGAAAGACAGCGATCGCCTGCGCCAGGATCTGGTCGAAGGCGCGTTCGTCGCGCTTGCTGTAGAAGGACTCGATGCCATTCGGGATGCCGCTGCGTTCGCGCAGCGTCGCGATGCGATTGCGAAGCAATTGTTCGCCGAAGCGATGACCCGGCTGCAACAGGCCGAGACCATCCTTGCCCGCGTTGCTGAAGTGCGCGCGGCGCTGGAATCAAAGCTGATGGGTTGGGCCAAAGCCAATCTCGACGATATGCACGCGCAGCTTGCCGCACTCGCAGCCCCCGGCTTCCTGCGTGATACGCCTGCTGTGGCGTTGGCCGAATACCCGCGTTATCTGAAAGCCATGGCGCTACGTGCCGAGCGTGCGTTGCGCGACCCGGTACGTGATCAGGCGCGCATGCTCGAGCTCATGCCGTTCGTCGATGCGCTTGCAGATGCGCGCCGCCGTGGCGTCGATTTGGCACCCGATTGGCAGGCCTTGCGTTGGGATCTGGAGGAATTCCGTGTCTCATTGTTCGCGCAGGAGCTTGGTGCAAAGGGCGGTATTTCGGCGAAAAAAATCGCGGCCCGTCTCGGGCAGCTGTCCTAGGGCGAGGTTGCCCCGCCATTGTGGTCACAAGCCGTGACTGCGGTTTCATCGATTGACGTCGTGCTTTGTTACGCTCGAGCACTCGACGCTCCGTCAGGCTGCTGCCGACTGCTGGAGCGTCGTGCGACACGATGTGCAGGTGAAGAGTGCTAGTGCCGCACTACGTGCCAATGCCGGCAGCATCATTGTTGATAAGGAGTGTCAATGAAAAACATGATGATGATAGGCGCTGCAATGGCGCTACTCGCTTCCGCCATGACTGCCGGCAATGCCGAGGCTGCCGGGTGGCCGCAGCCGAGTTCGGCCTGTACATCGGCGAATGCCTGGCAGACTGAAGATGTGTACTACTACTCGCGATGGCAGGAACTGCAGATTACTTATCTCTGCGATCCGGATGCGGGATGGACGCTGTTCCAGACTTGCGATCTCAAGCCGGGCGGTATCTGCGTCGTGTATTGATGTGTCCGCACCCCGGCGCTTGCGGGCGTCGGGGTGTTGCACGTGTACGTGAGTGTTGGCGTATCACTGCACCGAGGGCGGGCCCTCGTCGTGGATCCACGCTTCGCTTGCGGCAGGCGAGTGCTGTTGTGCTGTCTTACTTTATCCGCTCAACTTTCGCCCGCGTGTTGTAACCCTTCACCGCCATGTACCAGACATTGCCGAGTTTGCTCGGGTTGATGCGTACTTCCGGGGTGTCGAGTTTGACGCCGACAAGGGAGGCCTCGTCGAGCTGGCGCCAGACCTGGCCGTTGTCGAGTGGGAATTCCCGGCCTTTGCCGAAGCCGCGGAACTGATCGGTCATGCGGGCGACGATGGGCTCATAGGAACCAAAGTTGAAGAAGCCGCGGTTTTCGCGCTCGACCTGGTCCTTGGCGCCGGTGGCGGCTTCGGTCGCGACCGTTTCGATCTTGCGTCCGAGCCAGGTGTTGAGCTGCGCCAGCTCGTCCGGCGTGAGTTTGTCGAGGCCCGCGTCCTTGAACTCCTGCGGGGTCATGTCGCGCTCGATCGGCTTTTGGGCGTGCGCGGTCATCGGCGACAGCGCGATGGCGGCGAGCAGGGCGAGTGGCAGCAGCGGGCGGAGCAGCGTCATGGTTTTGGTCCTTGGGGATTTCGCTGGGAGCGAGACGCGGCTAGTGTAGAACCACAACCCCCACGGATCGAAATCGCGTGACCGCCTTGGCCGCTGCCCCGCTCGAAACCCTGCTGTCGCTGCCTCCGGTGGCGGCGCTCGGTGCGCCATGGCGAGAGGCATTGTTGGAGGCGGCCGGGCCGGAGTCATTGTCCGAAGGCGTGCTGGCGGCGCTGGGCGACACCCTGGGCTCGCTGTCGCGATTGAATGCCGACGGCGACGTGGTGCTGGCGGCGATCCTGCACGAGCTGCCGAGCTGGGAGGCACGGATCGAACCTCAACTC
>JBGSID010000081.1:0-5247 GCA_041751895.1 Lysobacteraceae bacterium
CCGGAGCGATCAGCACGCCGCCCGGCGCGAGCTGCTCGGTCAAGGCATCGACCAGCGCGGGCGCGGCGGCGGTCACCAGAATGGCATCGAACGGGCCGTTCTCGGGCCAGCCGATGCGGCCATCGTCGTGCTTGCTGCGCACATGCAGGCCCAGCGACCGGAACCGCTTGCGCGCCGTGCGCAGCAGATCGCCGATGCGTTCGACGGTATGCACTTCCAGCCCCAGCGCAGCGAGAATCGCAGCCTGATAGCCGGAACCGGTGCCGATTTCCAAGACCTTTTTCGGCGCATTGCCGTCTTCGAACAGGGCTTCGGTCATGCGCGCCACCACCCACGGCTGCGAAATCGTCTGACCATGACCGATCGGCAACGCATTGTCCTCGTAGGCGCGCGCGGCGAACGCCTCATCCACGAACAGATGGCGCGGCACGGTGCGGATCGCATTGAGCACGCGCTCGTCCTTGATCCCCTGCTCGCGCAGACGCTCAATCAGGCGGTCGCGTACGCGCTGCGAGGTCATGCCCATGCCGATGGCTTCGGGCTGCAGGCGCATTCGCGCGGTCATGGTACGTCTCCGCTGCGCAGACTTGCCGCCAGACCGCCGACCCAACTGGCGACATGGTCCAGCGCCTGATAGCGGGTCAGATCGACATGAATCGGTGTGATCGAAATACATCCACGGCGGACCGCGTCGAAATCAGTGCCGGGGCCGGCGTCCTGCTCGGCACCTGCGGCGCCGATCCACCACCACTGACGACCGCGCGGGTCTTCCTGCGGCGTGCAGGCCTCGGCGCGATGACGATTGCCCAGACGCGTGACCTCGAAGCCGGCGATCTCGTCCCACGGCAGGTCGGGCACATTGACGTTGAGAATGGTATCGGCCGGCAGCGGGTCGGCACGCAGACGGGCCACGATCTCGACGGCCGCACGAGCGGCGGTTTCGTAGTGATGGCCCTTGTGATCGGCGGTGACCAGCGACATCGCCACGGCCGGCAATCCAAGAAAACGGCCTTCCATCGCCGCAGCCACCGTGCCGGAATAGATCACATCGTCGCCGAGGTTGGCGGTGTTGTTGATGCCTGAGACCACGATATCGGGCTCCTGCTCCAGCATGCCGGTGATCGCGACGTGCACACAGTCGGTCGGCGTGCCGTGGACGCGCCAGGTCGTCTCGTCCTGACGTACGACCCGGATCGGCATGTCCAGGGTCAGCGAATTGCTGGCCCCGGAGCGATCGCGATCGGGTGCGACCATCAACACCTCATGCCCGGCCTCGCGCAGCCCAGTGGCGAGGATGCGGATGCCGGGGGCGTCGACACCGTCGTCGTTACTGACCAGGATGCGCATGGGTTCGGGGGTTCGCCTTGTCGCGTGAGGAGTCCGCGACATGATACCGGAAGCGCCGGATTCGATCCCTGCGCGATCCGATTCCTGTGCAATGCCATCGCTGCGTGATGCGCCCCCTGCGTACTGCGACGCATGCGCGCAACGATGTCGCCCTGCTAATCTGCGATGCGATGAACGCCGGTGACGACAACGACGACGATGCCGCCCTGTTCCGCGCGGCGATCGGCCCCGTGCGCGAACTACCGGAAATCGCCAGCGGGCCACAGAAACCGCGCCCGAAGCCGACGACCCGCATGCGCGATCTGGACGAAGCGGATGCCCGCAGCGAATTCAGGCGCGCCTTGGACGCATCACCACTGATGTCCGGAGACATGTCGAGTTACTGCCGCGACAACGTGCCGAAGCAGGTGCTTCGCCGACTGTCGCGCGGCGAGTACGCGGCCCAGGATGAATTGGATCTCCACAACGTCAACGCTGCGACCGCAGAAGCCATGCTGCGCCGCTTCATGAAGGAATCCTTCGAGTCCGGCATGGGCTGCGTGCGGGTGATCCATGGCAAGGGACTGAATTCGCCTGACGGCGTACCGACGATCAAGAATCTCGTCGACCGCGTCCTCCGTCACCGTAGCGACGTACTGGCCTTCCACTCGGCACCGCCCGCGCAGGGCGGCACCGGTGCGGTGCTGGTACTGCTGGGATCGACAAGACGCTGACGCACAGGCTGGTCACGCTGCGTACGCGAGGCGTCGCAAACCGGCGAAGGTCGACGCCTGAGATCGCGGGCAAGTATCATCTGCCGCGACAAAAAAATGTTGAAGTGATGAGCACTGAAGCAATCGGATCGGGCACGCCGGTCATACAGGTCCGCCGTGCGGGTGTCGATCTCAGCGGGTTGATGTCGGTGCTCAGCAAGCATCTGTACTCCACTCCTATGGTGGCGCTGCGCGAGCTGGTGCAGAACGCGCATGACTCCATCGTCCGGCGTCGCCTGGAACAGCCCGATTGGACCGGCGTGTCGCGCATCGAGATCACCGGTGACCGCTCCGACAACACCCTCCGCATCGTCGATACCGGCGCGGGTCTGACCGAAGACGAAATTCACGCCTATCTCGCCACGGTCGGCGTCGGCTACACGCGAAAATTGCGCGAATCCGAACAGGAGGACAGCGGGCTGATCGGGATGTTCGGCCTCGGCTTCCTGTCGGCTTTCGTGCTCGCCAAACATGTCTCGGTACGGACGACGTCCTATCAGCAGCCGGATCTCGGGCACTGCTACTCGTCGATCAACGCCGAGCAGTATTCGGTCGAACCCATCGCACCACGCGCGATCGGCACCGAAATCGTACTCAAGCTGCACGACGAATTCAGCGCATTGACGTCCGCGCAGAAGCTGCGCGACATCCTCGAACACTATTGCGCGCTATTGACGGAACCGATCCACATCAGTGGCGGCAACGCCCTGAACCCTGAACCGCCACCCTGGCGGCAGGCCGATGCGGTCGAACTGCACCCGATCCAGGCCCGCCGCCGCAACTTGGCGTTCGCGGCAAAATTCGAACACAGCTTCGAACCCATCTGTACGCTGCCGCTGCGCCCCAGCGCGGAGAGCGACGCGATCGGGCTGCTGTGGGTGCAGGACGGCAGCACGTATGGCAGCAGCGACAATCGCAATCTTTCGGTCTTCCTGCGGGGCATGCTGCTGGACGACGACGCGCGCGACCTGTTGCCATCGTGGGCCGGCTTCGTAGGCGGCGTAATCGAATCCAGACGCATGACGCCAACCGCCAGCCGCGAGGATCTGCAGCGGGACACGCACTATCAGGCCGCCCGACATGCGATAGAGGAAGCCTTGATCGAAGGCCTGACCTGCGTCGCGCGCGACCAACCCGAAGCTTGGCGGCGCATCGTCGCCAGGCATAACGAAGCCCTGCTGGGTGCTTCGCTGTGCGATGACCGCCTATTCACCATGCTCGCGGACAACGTGCGCATCCCCACCTCGCAGGGAGACCTGCCGGCACGCGAACTGCAGTCGAACGGCGCCGTGCACATCATTCTCGAAGATCGCCAGGGCTTCGAGGAAATGCTGTTCCGTGCGATGGGCGTACCCGTTGCGCGCGGCAACCGCTACGCCGTGGTGCCATTCCTGCGTCGATGGGCCAACGCGAAAGGGCTGCGACTGGTCGAACTGGGCACCGAACAGGGCAATCGGCAGCTGTTCCGGCAAGCCGACCTGCCCGCAACAGAAACCGCATGGCTGGAACAGCACTTGGCCGAGGGCGAAAAACTGGTACCCGCACATTTCCATCCAGCGGCATTGCCGCTGGTGGTGGTCCCGGACCGCGACACCGCGCTGAAGAAGCGGCTGGAAGAAGATGAGGGAGACAAGAAGATTTCGCTCTCCGCGCTGCGGTTGGCGCGAAAATTCACCGCCTCGATCGACAGCAGCCACGATCATCGGTTGTACGTCAATCTCGACAACCCGGCCATCGCCCGACTGCTGCGCGCGATTAGGGCCGGCGAGCCCAACGCGGCGATCGCCGCCCGCCTGCTGAAAGCGTTCAAGAACATCCTCGATGGACAGAGCGCGCATGCCCCGTCCACGCTCAATCGCGCTTTGGTCGATCTGGCCGCCTCTGTCGAGTCTCTGATTGATCCCACACCCCTTTCCCAGGATCAAAACCCCACATCATGAACATATGGCATTGGATGGAACGACTGCAGGCCGAGCTGACCGAAGCCGGGCAGGCGCACAGCGCGCAAATGATCGAACGCCTCAGCGACGAAGTCTGCGAGATGGACGTCGAGCGCGCGGAAGCGCTGCTGCCAGAGCTGAAGGCACTGTGCAAAACCCTCGAAAACCCGTGGCTGGAAGTGTTCGTCCGCCATTGGGAAATGCGCAACCGTCTAGGCAACAACGGCGAAGGCGAGACCGCCCTCGCCGAAGCGGTCTCACTGTTCGAGTTCGCGCATCGCGCCGACACCATCGACTGTCCGCAGTCGATCTGTGCGACCCAGGATTTGTCCGCGTGCTACGCCAATCTCGATGGACCGGGCTGGGTCGAAGAACGCATCGAAGTCTGCGACGAAACGCTGGCGCGCATCACCCCGAAATGGGCGTGCTTTCAGTGCCTTTCCAACGAAAAAGCCGAAGCGCTGATCGACGCGGGCCGCAACGAGGAAGCCCTCGCCTATCTGACCGCGCAGCAGGAGGCACTGATCGCGCACGGCGAAGACGTCAGTGACGGCGTGCGTGAAGTGCACAACCGGGCGCTACTCGCGCTCGGTCGCCACGGCGAAGTGCTCGCACGAATCGAAGCGCAGGAAAAAGAGAACGAAGGCTTCGAGTGGCGCAACATCAGCCTGCCGCGTTCGCTGCAGAAAGCCGAGGCATTGGCCGGCCTGCAACGCGACGACGACGCGTGGGAAGCGCTGCCGATGCTGGACGAGACCAATCCTGGCGGCCGCTGGCACTGGCTGCGCGCAGCCCTTCCGATGCTGCAGCGGGACTCGGCGCGCAACACCTGGACGCTGGGTCGCGCAATGGAAAAAGCGCTGCAGCACTATGCGTCGATCGGCGCACATCGCACCGTGGTGGAGATGGCGCTGGCCTGCACGGACCTGGCGCTGGCCCGCGATGCACGCTGGACCGCAGAACGTCACCTGCAGATGGCGCAGCGGCATCAGGCGTCGCTGCGTGAGCCGTCTTCGGTGGATGCCGCACTTCAGGCAGCGGGCGCGCGGATCGCCGCGCATCCGGCGCTCAACCCGGCGCCAGTCGCCCACGAACGCCTGTCCGAATGGCTGTCGCAACAGCCGGAGGACACGCGCAACCCCGAGAAGGAAATCGAATGGCTGCTGCAGGCCGTCGCTGCGCGCCCGGAGGATATCGATCTGCGCGAA